>JALOLN010000103.1 GCA_025455945.1 Actinomycetes bacterium | reverse complement strand
CCGGTGGTCGGCCGGGGCGACGGCAGCGACGGCAGCGACGTGACCGCCGCGCGGGAGCTGGTGGCGGCGGTCGGGGGACGCTTCTCCGTCGAGGCCGGCATCGACGTGGACGCCGGTGACCACGACGTCGACCGCTGGTTCCTCGCCGCCACCTTGTTCGGCACCCGGATCAGCGCCGCCGTCGCCGTCCGCACCTACCGGGTGCTCGACGCGGCCGGCGTCGCCACCGTCGGCGACGCCGGACGGCGCACCTGGGACGACCTGGTCGCCCTGCTCGACCGGGGCGGCTACGCCCGCTACGACTTCCGCACCGCCAGCCGGCTGCTCGACCTGGCGGCCGCCGTCGCCGCGCACCACCCCCGCGGGATCCCCGCGCTCGGCCGGACGACGACCGACCCGGGCGAGCTCGTCGCCGCCCTCGACGCGCTGCCGGGCTGGGGGCCGGTCACCGTTCGGGCGTTCCTGCGCGAGCTGCGGGGGGTCTGGCCGGGGGCACAGCCGCCGCTCGACGACCGCACTGGGCGGGCCGCCGCCGACCTGGGCCTCGGCGGCCGACCACCGACCGTCGCGGACCTGGCCCGGCTGGCCGACCGGGCCGGGCTCGACGTCCGCGACCTCGAGACCGCGCTGGTGCGGCTCGGCCTGCGCCACGGCGGCCGGACATGACCACGACCGTGCCAGGGCTCACCCGCGAGTCACCGTGGCGGTGGCGCATCGAGCGGACCGGGGCGATGCGAGTCCCCGGCATCGTGTTCGCCTCCCGGGAGCTGCTGCCGGACATCGCCGGCGACCACGCGCTGGACCAGGTGGCGAACGTCGCCACCCTGCCCGGCATCGTGACCGCGTCCTACGCCATGCCCGACGTGCACTGGGGCTACGGGTTCCCCATCGGCGGCGTGGCCGCCACCGACGTCGCCGCTGGGGGCGTCGTCTCCCCCGGCGGGGTGGGCTTCGACATCTCCTGCGGCGTCCGGCTGCTGTTGACGCCGCTGGAGCGCCGCGACCTCGCCCCCCGGCTGCCCGCGCTCATGGACGAGCTGGACCGGTCGGTGCCCAAGGGCATGGGACCGGGCGCGGTGTGGGACCTCACCGCCGACCGGGACCTCGCCCGGGTGCTGACCGGCGGAGCGGTGCACGCCGTCGCGCGCGGCTTCGGTGTCGCCCGGGACCTCGAGCGCTGCGAGGACGGCGGCCTGCTCGCCGACGCCGACCCGCACGTCAGCGACCGGGCGCTGGCCCGCGGCCTGCACCAGGTGGGCAGCCTCGGCTCCGGCAACCACTTCCTTGAGGTCCAGGTGGTCGACCGGGTCCTGGACGCCGAGGTGGCCGCCGCCTACGACCTGCACGAGGGCCAGGTCTGCGTGATGATCCACTCCGGGTCGCGCGGCCTCGGGCACCAGGTCTGCACCGACCACGTCCGGCTGATGGAGCCGGCCATGGCCCACTACGGCATCGAGGTCCCCGACCGCCAGCTGGCCTGTGTCCCGGTGCGCTCCCCCGAGGGGGCCGCCTACCTCGCCGCGATGGCGGCCGCGGCCAACTTCGGCCGGGCCAACCGTCAGCTGCTGTCGGTCGCCGCCCGGCGGGCTTTCGCCCGCGCCGTCGGCACCGACCGGCTCGACCTGCTCTACGACGTCTCCCACAACCTGGCCAAGCTCGAGCGGCACCTCGTCGACGGGACGCCGCGGGAGCTGTGCGTGCACCGCAAGGGCGCCACCCGGGCGCTGCCGGCAGGTCACCCCGGCCTGCCGGCCGACCTGGCCGCCGTCGGACAGCCGGTCCTCGTGCCCGGGTCGATGGGCACCGCGTCCTACGTGCTGGTCGGGGAACCGGGCGGGGAGGCCTTCCACTCCACCTGCCACGGGGCCGGACGCCGGATGAGCCGGACGGCGGCCCGCAAGCAGGTCACCGGCCAGGCGCTGCGCCGCCAGCTCGCGGGTGCGGGCATCGAGGTGCGCGCCGGGTCGGGCCGCGGCCTGGCCGAGGAGGCGCCGTTCGCCTACAAGGACGTCGACGCGGTCGTCGAGACGGTCGAGCGGGCCGGGCTGGCCCGCCGGGTGGCCCGGCTGCGCCCCGTCGGGGTCGTCAAGGGCTGACCATCCGCCCGCCGGTCAGACGTCGACGAGCACCGTGCAGCGCACACCCCCGGCGCGCCGCTCGACCGACAGCCCCGAGCGCGACACGGCCTTGGGGACGGCGCCGGTGCACTCCACGTCCGCCGGCGCCACCAGCCGCAGCACGACGTCCAGGCTGCCGTCGGCAGCCGGCCGGACGGCCGCGCCGACGGGCACCGCGGTGCTGGTGTCGAGGACGAACACGACCTCCTCGAGCAGCGCCAGCAGCGCGGTGTCCGGCGGTCCGGCCGGCAGGTGCACCGCACGGCGCTCCACCGTCGGCGCGGCCGCGGACCGGCCCGCGTCGAGGCAGGTCCCGAGCAGCCCCGCGACCGCCTCCTCTGCGCACGCCGCGAGCGACGGCCCCCACGCCTCGACGATGACGTCCGCCGTGTGCGGCAGGCACCGGTGCCCCCGCCGGGCCGCCGTCACGACGCGCCCGTCACGGCGCCGCGGTCGGCCCGGCGAGGTGGGCGAGGAACCAGTCCCGGGCCAGCTCGGCGGCCTGCTGCAGGGTGCCGGGCTCCTCGAACAGGTGGGTGGCCCCGGGGACGACGTCCAGCCGACGCTCGCACCGCAGGGCCGCCAGCGCCTGCCGGTTGAGGTCCAGCACGACCGGGTCGTGGCCGCCGACGACGAGCAGGGTCGGCGCCCGCACCGCACCCAGCCGCGGCCCGGCGAGGTCCGGGCGGCCGCCCCGCGAGACCACCGCGGCGACCGGCGGGTCGACCTCGGCCGCGGCCCACAGGGCGGCGGCGGCACCGGTGCTCGCCCCGAAGTACCCCACCGGCAGGGCGCCCAGGCCCGGCTGCCCGCGCACCCAGCGGGTGGCCGCGACGAGCCGGCCGCCGAGCAGCCCGATGTCGAAGACGTTGGCCCGGTCGTGCTCCTCCGCCGCGGTCAGCAGGTCGAACAGCAGGGTCGCCAGCCCTGCCTCGCCGAGCAGCCTGGCGACGTGGCGGTTGCGCGGGCTGTGCCGGCTGCTGCCGCTGCCGTGCGCGAACAGCACCAGGCCGCGGGCCGCCGCGGGCACCGTGAGGTGACCGCCGACGACGACGCCGTCCACCGACAGCTCCACCTCGTCGTCCCGCGCCCCCCGGCCGTCGGAGGTGGCGAACCCGGCGGCCGCCCGGTCGAGGCAGGCCACGACCTCCTCGTCGGTGGTCTGGGTGAAGTCGGCGTAGAACTGGCCGACGCCGAAGAACGACCGCGGGGTGCCGACGCACACCAGCTCGTCGGCGGCCCCGGCCAGCCGACCGGTCCAGTCCACGGGCGCGACCGGGACGGCCAGCACGACCCGGCGGGCGCCCGTGGCGCGGACGACCTCGCACGCGGCGCGCGCCGTCGACCCGGTCGCGATGCCGTCGTCCACGACGACCACCACCCGGCCGGCCAGGGGCACCCGGGCCCGCCCGGCCCGGAACCGGGCGGCCCGCCGCGCCAGCTCGGCCCCCTCGCGGTTCTCGACGGCGGCCAGCTCGGCGGCCGTCACCCCGGTCATCCGCAGCACCTCGTCGTTGACCACACGGACGCCGTCCTCGCCGATGGCGCCCATGCCCAGCTCGGGCTGGAAGGGGACGCCCAGCTTGCGCACGACGACGACGTCCAGCGGCGCGCCGAGGTCGCGGGCCACCTCGAACGCGACGGGGACGCCGCCACGGGGCAGCCCCACCACGACGACGTCCTGGCCGCGCAGGTGCCCGAGCAGCCGCGCGAGCCGTCGTCCCGCGTCGGCCCGGTCGGCGAAGACGAGTTCGCTCATACCCTGACCATCACCCGGGCAGCGGCCCGCCGCCAGGGCCCAAGGTCGTCCGGCTCATCCAGCCGGGGGCCGGCGCCTGGGGCGGCGGCGCGACGGGCCGGCCGCCTTCGCCGCGGCCTCGATGGCGGGGGCGTCCGCCCGGTACTCGGCGTACTTCGCCACGGCCTCGCGCACGTACCCGCCGACCGCCTCGGCGTCGACGGTGTCCCCGAGCCCCATGTCCCACGTCTCCAGGACCGACGTGCCGGCCCGCAGGACGCCGAGCGGGTCCGCCAGCAGGACGCCGTAGAGGAACCGCAGGCACACCCCCTTGCCGGTGGCCTGGACGGCGCAGACCCAGTGCCGCCAGTCGGCGTCCAGCGCGTAGGTGAGGATGCGGTACTTGATGGCGACGTCGAAGCCGGGGTGGGCCGCCCGGACCGCCTCGTCCAGGGCCCGCACGACCGGAGCCGCCGCCGGGTCGACGCCGGACAGGTACTCCTCGAGCGCAGCGGAGCTCACCGGTCCACCGTAGCGACCGAGCCACCGTGGGCAAGGCACGGTCTTTCGCACCTTCCCGGCGCCGTGGGCCCGGGACGACGCTGGTAGTACCGCAGGGAAGGAGGCCGCCATGCGCACCGCGTATCGACCACTGCTGATGGTTCTCGGCGGGATCGTCGGCGGGTACCTCGGCTACTGGGTCGGCCACGTCGCCGGCTGGAGTGCCGACGCCGAGTGGCCGTGGCACGTCGGCGGTGGGACCGGGGCGATCGTGACGTCGATGGTCGGCGCCGTCCTCGGCGTCCTGCTCGTCGCCGTGCTGCTCGCCCTGCCCGCACTGCTGTCCGCGCGGCACCTGCGGCGGGCCGGGGTGACCACCGAGGGCACCGTGATCACCCGCCGCGACCTCGGCGCCCGGATGGCCGGGCGGCACGGCCGGCGTCAGCAGTACGACCTGCTCGTCGACGTTCGGCTGCCGGACGGGACGCGCCGGCCACTGCACACGACGCAGTGGCTGGAGCCGACTGACGTCGACGCACTTCTCCCGGGGCGTGCGGTGGCCGTCCGTGTCGACCCCCGCCATCCCGACCGGATCCTCGCGGAGGCACCGCTCATCCACGCCACCTGAGCCCACATGCCGGGGCTACGCTGGCGAGGGCAGCGGGTCCTGGCCAGCACGGGGGTGGAGCCATGCGCGCTTGGGCGGTCGGCGGTCTCAGCCGGACTCTCGTGGTGGTGGGGGCGCTCGTGCTCCTCGCGCCCCTCACCGCTGCTGCGGCGACACCCGCTGACTCCGTCGAGGTCCCGCTCGCCGCGGTGGACCCCGAGGTCAACGCGGCACCGGCGATCCCCACGGTGCGCAAGGACGGCACCCTGGCCGACTCCCGGCTCGCCGAGGCGGTGCGGCAGGTCGACACCGGCGCGCAGCCGGCTGCCGGGATCGACCTGCGCGACGGCAGGATCCTCGTCGAGGTGCTGTCCGGCACCCTCGACCGCGCGGCGGTCACCCGGATCGTCTCCGGTCTCGGCGGCTCGGTGACCGGCCACGCCGGGCCCACCCTGACCGAGGCGCTGCTGCCGGCGCAGCGCATCCGTGACCTGCAGGCGGCACCCGGCATCGAGCTCGTGCGGCTGCCCCACGACGTCTCGGCCCCGGTGACGACCGAGGCGACGGCCACGGGGGCCCAGGGCGGCGAGGCGGTGACGAAGACCGCCGTGGGGGCCTGGCACAGCGTCGGGCTCACCGGCGTGGGCGTGCGGGTCGGCGTCGTCGACTGGTTCGACGGGACGGCGTGGAGCAGTGCGGCCGGTGCGGGTGAGGTGCCGTCGTCTCCGGCCGGGACGTTCTGCCGCAACGCCGGGACGGCGTGCGACATCTGGAGCGGCGGGACCGGGCACGGGGTGGCCGTCACGGAGGCCGTGCGGGACCTGGCGCCGGCCGCCGCGGTCTACCTGGCCACCACGCGCACCACCTCCGACCTGCAGGCGGCCGTGGACTGGTTCGTGGCGAACGGCGTGCGGGTCGTCTCACGCTCGCTGACGGCGGAGTACGACGGCCCCGGGGACGGCACCGGGCCGCTGGCCGACGTCGTCGCCGACGCGGCGTCCCGGGGCATCACCTGGCTCAACTCCGCCGGCAACGCCGCGGGCAGCGCCGCCGACCCCGGTGCGTACTGGCGGGGCGAGTGGCGCGACACCGACAGCGACGACTGGCTGGAGTACACCGCCGACGGCGACGAGCTGCTGGCCTTCTACTGCGGGTTCCTCAACGGGGTGCGCTGGAGCGACTGGGGCCTCGACCGCACGGACTACGACGTCTACGTCCTGGACGAGCCCTACAGCACCGAGCCCGAGTCGGCCAGCGAGGCGGACCAGTCCGCCGGCGCGCTCCCCATCGAGAACATCCGCGGCAGCTGCAGCAGCTCCAGCGACGTCGACTACCTGCTGATCGGCCGGTACGCGCCCGGCGGGGGCTCCGCCGGTGACGTGCTGGAGTTCATGACGAACACCGCCGGCATCGAGCACTGGCAGAACCCGTACAGCGCGGCGGCGCCCGTCGTGGACAGCGCCGACCCCGCCGTCCTCGCCGTCGGGGCGGTCGACCCGGTGCTCGGGACGACGATCGCCTCCTACAGCTCGCAGGGACCGACGAACGACGGCCGGACCAAGCCGAACCTGTCGGCCGCGGCCGGCTTCAGCAGCCACACCTACCCCGGCGGCTTCAACGGGACGTCAGCGTCGACGCCGGTCGCCGCCGGCGCCGCGGCCGTCGCGCTGCAGGCGTTCCCGGGGTGGACCCCCGCGGAGCTGGCCGGCTACCTGGAGTCCGCCGTCGTCGACCGCGGGGTGGCCGGTCCCGACAACGTCTACGGCGCCGGTGAGCTGCGGCTGCCGCCGCCGCCGGCCGGGCTGTCCCGGCTGTCCGGCGCGGACCGGTTCCCGCCGCCACCTTCCCCGCCGGCGTCGACACCGCCTACGTCGCCACCGGCCTGGCCTTCCCCGACGCCCTCTCCGGCGCCCCCGCCGCCGCCCTCGGCGACAACCCCGTCCTGCTCGTCACCCCCACCAGCGTCCCGTCGTCCATCGCCGCCGAGCTCACCCGGCTGGCCCCCCAGCGCATCGTCATCCTCGGCGGCACCGGCGCCGTGGGCGCCGCGGTCGCCAGCCAGCTGGACGCCTTCACGACCGGCCCGGTGACCCGGCTGTCCGGCCCGGACCGGTTCGCCACCAGCGCCGCCATCTCCGCCGCCACCTTCCCC
>JALOLN010000317.1 GCA_025455945.1 Actinomycetes bacterium | reverse complement strand
GCCGTGGCCACGGACAGGGCCGCCACGGTGCCCATCAGCCCCAGGAAGCCGATGCCGGTGACGTTCAGCGCCAGCAGCGCCACCAGGACGGTGGCTCCCGCGAACACCACGGCGTTCCCAGCGGTGCCGGTGGCCAGCGCGATCGACTCGGAGACCTCGACCCCTTCGCGCAGCTGGTGGCGGTGCCGGTTGAGGATGAACAGCGCGTAGTCGATGCCGACAGCGAGGCCGAGCATGATCCCCAGCACCGGGGTGACCGTCATCATCTCCACCCGGCCGGAGACCGCGAGTGTCGCCAGCACACTGACCGCCACTCCCACCAGCGCGCTGCCGATCGGCAGGACGACGGCGAGTGCGGTGCCCAGCATCACCTGCAGCGCCAGGCCCGCGACGAGCAGGCCGGCCACCTCGCCGAGCCCGATGACCTGCGGCACGCCGGAGGTCAGGTCGCTGGACGGCGCGATGCCGACGCCCGCGATCTCCGCGCCGGTGAGCAGCTTGTTGACCGCCCCCTTGGTCTCCGCGGGCACCTCCAGCTGCGCTGCGGTGAACACGACGGCGGCCAGCGCACGACGGCGGCCAGCGCGGCCGTCTCGTCCTCCGAGACCGTGCGGATCGGCGCGGCCAGGGCCATCAGGTCAGCCGACTGCTGCAGCGCCTCCTCCTGCACGGTGAGCTCCCGGTCGCCGGCGTCGAGCACCGCGCGTTGGGCGTCCAGCTTCGCCTGGGCGGCATCGAGCTGGGCGAAGGCCTCCTGGCCGGCGCCGCCCTGCTCGGCCAGTGCGCGGGCGCCGCTGACCTGGGCCTGCGCGGCGTCGAGCTGCGCGGTGCCCTGGTCGAGCTCGCGCCGTGCCGCCGCCAGCTGCGCGCGCCCTGACTCCAGCTGCGCGGTCGCCTGTGCGACGTCGGCAGCAGTCCGGAACGGGTCGGTGACCGCCCGCACTCCGTCGACCTCGGCGACGTCGGTGAGGAGAGCGCTGATCTGGGCGCGCTGGTCGGCAGTGAGCGGGGCGCCGTCCTCGGTGTGGAAGACGACGGTGCCCATGCCGCCGCTGGCCTCGGGCAGCCGGTCACCGAGCTGCTCGGTGACTCGTGCCGTCTCGGTCCCCGGGATCGACACCGCCGAGCTCAGCGCCCCGTGACCCACGACGAAGGCGGCTGCGGCCAGGCCGATGACGACCACCCAGGCGGCGATGACCGCCCGCGCCCGACGCGTGCAGAACCTTCCCAGCCGGTACAGGGACTCAGCCACGGTCGTTCATCTCCTGTGCCATCCGCTGCCCGGCAGCGGAGTCGGTGCCGTCACGTCGAGCGGGGCAGGTAGCCGGAGCCGACCCTGTCGAGCAGCAGCTCCAGCAGCCGGTCCCACTCCGCGGGGCTCGGGGGCCGGCCCGGTCGCGCGGTGGCCACCCAGTGACCGGCGATCACCCCCAGGCCGTGGGTCAGCAGGCTGGCCAGCAGGTCGACGTCGAGCGGATCGGCACCCGGGTTGCGAGCCGTGAGCTGCTCGGACAGCCGATCCGCGACGAGGGCGAGCGCCTGCTGGGCGAACGCCTGCCGGTGCTGGTCGTCGACGCTGGCTCCGCCCATCGCCGCCCAGACCCGGATGATCCGGTCGCTGAGGTCGGCGCCGCGCAGCGCCTGAGCCAGTGCGCCGAACATCGCCTCTCGGCTGGCTTCCGGTAGCGCGGACGACGGGGTCTGCGAGCGCAGGTGCTCGACCGCCACGTCGAGGGTCTCGGTGCACACGTCGAGCAGGACGTCGTCCAGCGAGGCGAAGTGGTTGAAGACCGTGCGGCGGGACACCCCTGCCCGCTCCGCCAGGGCGTCGGCGCTGAAGCGGGAGCCGTCGCCCTCCTCGATGAGCTCGAGGGCGGCGGCGAGGATGGCCCGCCGGTGCCGCAGCCTGACGGCGGTACGACCGTCTTCCTCCACAACTACCTACACTAGGTGCAACCATGCACTCAGTGCAAGCACCTGGTCGCCCCTCGGTGCCGTCAGGCGCTCGTGCCGATCCGGACGACCTGACTCCCCACGGGTTCGGCACCCACGCTGGTCCACACCGCGTGGTGCCGGACCGGGGGCGGGGTGTCCGGGCGCGTGCGGCGGGCGAACGCATCGAAGTCGTCCAGCTTGCCGGAGTCGCGACTGCGACCGCGGCCGATCAGCCGCGCGTGCAGCGTGCCGGGGTCGCAGCCGACCCAGACCAGGACCACCGGCTGCCCGCCGAGCCGGTCCACCCACTGGCGCCACCGATCGGGGGCACGGATCTGCTCGGTGAAGGGCGCGACGAGGAGCACCGGGCAACCGGAACCCCGGATCTCGCGGGCAGCGCGAGCCAGGGCCGTGTACTCATGGCGCTTGACGTGCTCGTCGTACCAGGGGCCCTCCCGCTCACCGGACGGCCGCCCGTGGGCGGCCAGCACTTCGCCGGCGAGGTCGGCGAAGAGGGTGTCCTTGTCCAGCAGTGCAGGGGGCGGCCGGACGGCGACGAGCAGCGCCTGCGCGACCGTGGACTTGCCCACGCCTGGCGCACCGGCGACCACCCAGACCGTGGCCGGCGCTCCAGACGAGGCGGGGCTGGACACCATGGATCCATCCTCGCGCGAGGTCGCCCCGGCTCGGTGCCGTCGAGCTGCCCGGAACTGTCGGACCCCTTCGGTACCGTGCGGGTGTTGTCGAACGGACCCGCCCGAGCGGGTCGGTGGGTGAGAGTGCGCGGGGCCGGCAGTGGCGCCGGTCGACGAGTGCGAGGCGATCGAAGCTCGTCGACCCTGACCGCGCCCGCCCCC
>JALOLN010000102.1 GCA_025455945.1 Actinomycetes bacterium | reverse complement strand
CTCGTTCGCCGCCGGGCTGGAGTCGCTGCAGTGGGAGCCGCTGGTGCTCGGCGTCGGGGCCCTCGTCGTCCTCTTCGTCGTGCAGTGGCGCCTGCCCACGGTGCCCGGACCGCTGCTCGTGGTGCTGCTCGCCGCGGCCCTGGTCGCGGTGTTCGACCTCGACGAGCGCGGGGTCGAGGTCGTCGGCACCGTGCCGCAGGGCCTGCCCACCCCGCAGCTGCCCGACGTCGGGTGGGCGGACGTGCAGGCGCTGCTGCTCCCCGCCCTCGGCGTGATGATCGTGGGGTTCGCCGACAACGTCCTGGAGTCCCGCGCCTTCGCCGCCAAAGGGGGGTACGAGGTCGACTCCAACCAGGAGCTCGTCGCGCTCGGGGCGATCAACGCGGGAGCGGGGCTGTTCCAGGGGTTCCCGGTGAGCTCGAGCGGCAGCCGGACGGCGCTGGGTGATGCCGTCGGCAGCCGCAGCCAGCTCTACTCGCTGGTCACGTTCGCCGCGATCGTGGCGACGCTGCTGTTCTTCCGGCCGCTGCTGGCGTACTTCCCGACGGCCGTGCTCGGAGCGATCGTGGTGTACGCGGCCGTCCGGCTGATCCAGGTGCCGGAGTTCGCCCGGCTGCGCCGGTTCCGGCGCAGCGAGTTCCTGCTGGCCGCCATCACGGTGCTCGGCGTGGTGCTCCTCGGCATCCTCTACGGGGTGCTGGTCGCCGTGGCGCTGTCGGTCCTCGAGCTGCTGGCCCGGGTCGCCCGGCCGCACGACGGCGTCCTCGGCCTGGTGCCCGGGGTGGCCGGCATGCACAGCGTCGACGACTACCCGGAGGCCCGGACCGTCCCGGGGCTGGTCGTCTACCGGTACGACTCGCCGCTGTTCTTCGCGAACGCTGCCGACTTCCGCCGTCGGGCGCTGGCCGCGGTGGCCGGTCAGCCGGAGCCCGTGCGCTGGTTCCTGCTGAACGTCGAGGCCAACGTCGAGGTCGACATCACGGCTCTCGACATGGTCGAGCAGCTGCGCGAGAACCTGGACCGGCGCGGGATCGTGCTCGCCCTGGCCCGCGTCAAGCACGACCTCCTGGCGCTGCTGGAGCGCGCCGAGCTGGTCGACCGGATCGGCCGGGACCGGATGTTCCCCACCCTGCCCACGGCACTGGCCGCCTACCACGCCTGGCGTGCCGAGCAGGGGCTGCCGGACGTCTCCGCGCCGCCGGGCTGACCGGGCGGCCCGGCCCGGCGTCCTCAGCCCAGGCCGAGGTCGCGGCGCAGCTTGGCCACGTGGCCGGTGGCCTTGACGTTGTACTGGGCGAGCTCCAGCCGGCCGTCGGCCCCCACCACGAACGTCGAGCGCTTCACCCCCACGACCGTCTTGCCGTAGAGCTTCTTCTCGCCGTAGGCGCCGTAGGCCTCGAGCACGGACCGGTCCTCGTCGGAGAGCAGGGGGAAGGTCAGCCCCTCCTTGTCCCGGAACTTCGCCAGCTTGGCGGGGGCGTCGGGGGAGATCCCGACGACGTCCACCCCCGCGGCGGCCAGGGCCGACAGGCTGTCCCGGAAGTCGCAGGCCTGCGTCGTGCAGCCCGGGGTCATGGCGGCCGGGTAGAAGTACACGACCAGCCGGCGTCCGGCGTAGTCGGCCAGCGAGACGGGGTGGCCGTCGGCGTCGGGGAGGGTGAAGGCGGGGGCGGGGTCGCCCGGCTGCAGGGTGACGGTCATGCTCCGCACGCTAGGAGCCGCGGCCGTCGGCCGCAATCCGCCTCCGGGTCGCTCTTGCAAGCGATGTGCAACTAGACTCCGAGCCGGAGGAGCAGCCGGACCAGGAGGGCGCCATGCACGTTCCCGACGGGTTCATCGACGTCCCCACGTCGGCGGCGTTCCTGGGCGTCGCGGCGGTGGGCGTGGGCGTGAGCCTGCGCGGCGCCCGCCGCGAGCTCGACGAGCGCACCGCCCCCATGGCCGGCCTAGTCGCCGCCTTCGTCTTCGCCGTCCAGATGCTCAACTTCCCCGTCGCCGCCGGCACCAGCGGGCACCTGCTCGGGGGTGCGCTGGCCGCGATACTCGTCGGCCCGTACACGGCCGTGCTGTGCGTGAGCGTCGTGCTCCTCGTCCAGGGCATCTTCTTCGCGGACGGCGGCCTGACGGCGCTCGGCCTCAACATCACGAACATGGCGCTCATCGCCGTCCCGGTCGCCTGGCTGACGTTCCGGCTGCTGCGCCGCGTGCTGCCCGCCACCCGGTTCGGCGTGCTGGCCGCCACCGCCGTCGCCGCGTTCGTGTCCGTGCCGGCGTCCGCGGTCGGGTTCGTCGTCGAGTACGCGATCGGTGGCACGACGCAGGTCCCGCTGCCGACCGTCCTCGTCGCGATGGGCGGCGTCCACCTGCTCATCGGGATCGGCGAGGCGGTGATCACGACGCTCACCGTCGGGGCGGTGCTCGCCGCACGGCCGGACCTGGTCTACGGGGCCCGTGACCTGGTCCCTCGGCTCGAGCTGCGTCCGGCCCCGGCGAACGGGTGAGGCGATGACCGTGTCGCGTCGGGCTCTGCTCTGGACCGGTCTGGCGGTGGCGCTGCTGCTGGCCGGACTGGTGTCCTACTACGCGAGCAGCTCCCCCGACGGGCTGGAGAAGGTGGCCGGCGACCAGGGCTTCCTCGACAGCGCCAAGGACTCGGCGACTGCCGGGTCGCCGCTGGCCGACTACGGTGTCGCCGGCGTCGAGGACGAGCGGGCGTCGGTTGGCCTGGCCGGGGTCCTCGGGGTCATTGTCACCTTCGTCGTCGCAGGCGGCGGCTTCGTGCTGCTGGCCAGGCGGCGGACGAGGGACGGCTGACCGGGCGTGGGCCAAGGACACCTGCACCGGCTGCACCGTCCCGGCGACACCGTCATCCACCGGTTGCCGCCGCAGACGAAGCTGGTCGCGCTCTTCGCGTTCGTCGTCCTCGTGGTGCTCACGCCGCGAGAGGCCTTCTGGGCGTTCGGCGCCTATGCGCTCCTGCTCACCGCGGTGGTGGCGCTGGCCGAGATCCCGAGCCGCGTCGTCGCCCGCCGGGCGCTCGTCGAGGTGCCCTTCGTGCTGTTCGCCGTCCTGCTGCCGTTCGTCACGCCGGGGCCGGAGGTGGAGGTCCTCGGGCTGTCGCTCTCCACGGAGGGCCTGCTCGGCGCCTGGAACATCCTGGCCAAGGCCACCCTCGGCGTGGTCGCGTCGATCGTGCTAGCCGCGACGACCGAGCCGCGCAGCCTGCTGCTCGGGCTGGAACGGCTGCGGCTGCCGTCGATGCTCGTGCAGATCGCCTCGTTCATGCTGCGCTACGCCGACGTCATCCTCGGCGAGATGGAGCGGATGCGGGTGGCCCGTGAGTCCCGCGGGTTCCACGCCCGGCACCTCGGCCAGGCCAGGGTCCTCGCGCAGTCGGCCGGTGCGCTGTTCATCCGTGCCTACGAGCGCGGCGAGCGGGTGCACCTGGCGATGCTCAGCCGGGGCTACACCGGCACGATGCCGGTCCTGGACAGCGTCGGCGCGACCACCCGGGAGTGGACGACGGCCCTCGTGCTGCCGGCGGCCGCCCTGGTCGTCGCCGCCAGCGCCTGGGTGGTGACCCGATGATCGACCCGCCCTCCCTCGAATGCTCCGGCCTGGCCTACGCCTACCCGGACGGCCACCAGGCCCTCTTCGGCGTCGACCTCACGGTCCAGCGCGGTGAGCGGGTCGCGCTGCTCGGCCCCAACGGGGCGGGCAAGACCACCCTGGTCCTGCACCTCAACGGGATCCTCACCGGCGGGCTGGGCCGGGTCCGGGTCGGCGGCCTGGACCTGGGCAAGGACACCGTCCAGGAGATCCGCCGACGGGTCGGGGTGGTGTTCCAGGACCCCGACGACCAGCTTTTCATGCCGCGGGTCCGAGACGACGTCGCCTTCGGCCCGGCGAACCTCGGGCTGCGCGGCCCGGAGCTCGAGGCCCGCGTCACCCGCGCTCTGGAGCAGGTGGGGATGGCCGAGCACGCCGACCGGCCGCCGCACCACCTGTCGTTCGGCCAGCGGCGCCGGGTCGCCGTCGCGACGGTGCTCGCCATGGAGCCGGAGATCCTCGTGCTCGACGAGCCGTCGTCGAACCTCGACCCGGCGAGCCGCCGCGAGCTGGCCGACATCGTCCTCGGACTCGACGTCACCGTGCTGATGGTCACCCACGACCTGCCCTACGCCCTCGAGCTGTGCCCCCGGGCCGCCGTGCTCTCCGGGGGGGTCGTGGTCGCCGACGGCCCGACGCGCGAGATCCTGTGTGACGATGCCCTCATGACGGCACACCGGCTGGAGCTGCCGTACGGCTTCGACCCGGCGCGGGTCCCCGCCCGCTGAACGGAGGACGACGTGAGCCAGACCTCGCAGCCTGCCCGGCCTGCCCGGACCCCCGAGGAGATCGAGACCGACCTCGCCCGGACCCGAGCAGCCCTCGCGGACTCCATCGACGAGATCGGCGCCACCCTGGCCCCCGCCAACCTGGCCCGCCGCGCCCAGCGTTCCGCGGTGGCCGCGCTGCAGACGCCTGACGGCGCGTGGGACCCCAAGAAGCTCGCGGTGGTCGCCGGGGTGGGCCTGGTTCTCGTCGTCTACCTGGTGCGGCGCCGCGGCGCGTGACCCGGCTGCCCCGGGGCGTCGTCCCGGTCGCCCCCGGACCCGGCCAGGAGTCGGTCTGGGCGTATCCCCGCCCGCCGCGGGTCGAGTCGTCGTCACGGCACGTGGTCGTCGAGCTCGACGGCCTCGTGATCGTCGACACCGTGCGTGCCCTGCGGGTCCTGGAGACCAGCCACCCGCCGTCGTGGTACCTGCCGATGGCCGATGTGCGGCCCGGCGTGCTCGTCCCGGTGGGCGGGACGAGCACGTGTGAGTTCAAGGGCACTGCCCGGTACTTCGACGTCGTCGCCGGCGGTCGGCGTGAGCCGCGCGCTGCGTGGACCTACCCCGACCCGATGCCCGGCTTCGAGGCACTGCGCGACTACGTCGCCCTCTACCCGGGCCGGATGGACCGGTGCACCGTCGACGGGGTCGACGTCGCCGCGCAGGAGGGAGGGTTCTACGGCGGCTGGGTCACCCCGGACGTCGTCGGACCGTTCAAGGGCGGGCCGGGAACCTGGGGCTGGTGACCGACCGCGGTAGCCTGACCGACGTGTCCGACCGGCCCGCGACGCTGCCCATCAAGCTGCTGTTCGACCGGGTGCTCGTCGAGGCGGACGGCGGCGCGGGGGAGCGCACCTCCAGCGGTGGCATCGTCATCCCGGCCACGGCGCAGGTGGGCAAGCGGCTGACCTGGGCGGTGGCCGTGGCGACCGGGCAGAACGTGCGGACCATCGAGCCGGGGGACCGTGTGCTGTTCGAGCCCGAGGACCGGGGCGAGGTGGAGCTGCAGGGGCGCCGCTACATCCTGCTGCGCGAGCGCGACGTGCACGCGGTGGCGTCATCCCGCGTCGCGGAGAGCGGCACCGGGCTGTACCTGTGATCGGCGCGGACCGCGCCGGAGCGCCCGAGGGACCTCCGGCCCTGCCCGGACCGACATCGTTCTGTAGCCTTCGGCCAGGACCGTGACCCCCAGGAGGGCAGCCTGATGACGGCGACCGTGACTCGCTACGTGTACGACTTCGAGGACGGCCACAAGGACCTCAAGGAACTGCTCGGGGGGAAGGGCGCGAACCTGGCCGAGATGACCCGGCTCGGCCTGCCGGTTCCGCCCGGGTTCACGATCACCACCGAGGCCTGCCGGCACTTCCTGCTGCACGGCGAGGAGCCGCTGGAGCTGGCCGACCAGGTGACCGAGCACCTTGGCCGGCTCGAGGAGAAGATGGGCCGCACGCTCGGGGACCCCGCGGACCCGCTGCTCGTCTCGGTCCGCTCCGGGGCGAAGTTCTCCATGCCCGGGATGATGGAGACCGTCCTCAACATCGGGCTCACCGACCAGTCGGTGGAGTCGCTGGCCAAGCACGCCGGCGACGAGCGGTTCGCCTGGGACGCCTACCGCCGGTTGATCCAGATGTTCGGCAAGACCGTGCTGGGCATCAGCGGCGAGCGGTTCGAGGACGCCCTGGACACCGTGAAGGACCTCAAGGGGGCGACCTCCGACCTCGACCTCGACGCCACCGACCTGCGTGAGCTGGTGACCAGCTACAAGCACATCGTCCGCAGCGCGACCGGGCGTGACTTCCCGCAGGACCCGCGCAACCAGCTGGACATGGCGGTCCGCGCGGTCTTCCACTCGTGGAACACCGACCGGGCCAGGCTGTACCGCCGCCAGGAGCGCATCCCCAACGACCTCGGCACCGCGGTCAACGTGCAGGTCATGGTGTTCGGCAACGTCGGCGAGGGCTCGGGCACAGGGGTCGCCTTCACCCGGGACCCGGGCACGGGGGCCATCGGCGAGTACGGCGACTACCTGCCGGACGCCCAGGGCGAGGACGTCGTGGCGGGCATCCGCAACACGCTGACCCTCGACGACCTGGCGAAGCTGGACCCCACCTCGTACACCCAGCTCGGCGAGATCATGCGCACCCTGGAGAACCACTACCGGGACCTGTGCGACATCGAGTTCACCATCGAGCGCGGCAAGCTGTGGATGCTGCAGACGCGGGTGGGCAAGCGCACCGCGGCGGCGGCGTTCCGCATCGCCGTCCAGCTCGTCGACCAGGGCCTGCTGACCATGGACGAGGCGCTGGAGCGGATCACCGGCGCGCAGCTGGCCCAGCTGATGTTCCCGCACTTCGACGCCTCGGCGGACACCAAGCTGCTGGCGAAGGGCCTCGCGGCCTCACCCGGCGCGGCGGTGGGGCGCGCGGTGTTCGACTCGCGCACGGCGGTGGCGTGGGCGCACTCCGGCGAGCAGGTCATCCTCGTCCGCCGGGAGACCAACCCCGACGACCTCGAGGGCATGGTCGTCTCGGCCGGCGTCCTGACCTCGCGCGGTGGCAAGACCTCGCACGCCGCCGT
>JALOLN010000014.1 GCA_025455945.1 Actinomycetes bacterium | reverse complement strand
TCGCGCTGGCGTCCCCGCGCAACGCGGCGGTCGACCGGCTGGCGCCCCTGCCCGGGGTGCTGCGGCAGGTCGTCTGGGCCCTGCCGGAGGCCGTGCAGCCCAAGCCTGCGGACCAGGTGTGGGTGCTGGCCGTCGACCCGGCGACCGGTGCGGTGGTGCACGACCTGCAGGGAGCCCATCCCGACTTCGGCATGGCCACCGGGGTGCGCGAGCACGAGGGCACGGTCTGGCTGGGTAGCCTGGTCGGGACGACGGTGGCCGCCTTCGACCTCACCGGCTGACCGAGGCCGGTCCCGGTGGCGCCGACCGGGTCTCTAGCGTCAGGTCGGTGCGGTCCCGCGCCGTCGAGCCCCACACCTCGTCGTACAGCTCGCCGCGCCCGGCAAGGGTGAGGCCGAACCAGGCGACCAGCACGTCGCGCACCAGCGCCAGCTGGTCCGCCCGGGGCAGCCGTGGCCGGCTGAACGGGCGCCCACCCAGGGGGCCGAGGGCATCGACGAAGCCGCCGTGGGACCCCCCACGGACGATGCGCAGCTGAGCCGGGATCCCGCTCGGGACGGCCTCGAACATGGGGCGCTGGTGCCTGCCGACCGGGGTCATCGCGTCCCGCTCGGCGGCCACGAGCTGGGTCGGCACCGCCAGGCGCCCGGCCGCGTCGACGGACGACGGTCGGGTCCGGGCTGCTGCCAGCGTGGACAGGCTGCGGACGACGGGGCTGGCCGCTGCGGCCAGGACGGCGCAGCCTCCACCCATCGAGTGCCCGAGCAGCCCGAGCCGGTCAGGGTCGGCGACGTCGCGCAGCAGCGGAACTCCGGTGGCTCCCGAGCACAGCCACTCCAGGGCCCGGTTCAGGTCGTCGGCCAGGGCCGCGTGCCGGGGCGCGGGCCCGCGCTCGGTGTCGGCCCCGACGACGACGAACCCGTGCCCCGCGAGGTGGCTCAGAGTCGCGGCGTACGCCCCGACCGGCGCCAGGTAGCCGGGCCCGAACGCTATCGCCGGGCATCGCCCGGGCGAGGGCTCCCCTGCGGGCCCGGACCGGGGGAACCACACCCGCACCCGCAGCGGCCGACGTCCGGAGACCTCGACCGCGGCAGTGCCGACCTGGTGGGGCAGGTGACCGGGCACCTCATGCCCTCCTCTCGCGGGCTGGGCCGGCTGTCGCTCGGTCCACTCAACCAGGGGCGTGGTAGACGTTGGTCGTGGCAGTCGTCCGCACGGTCGGCCTCAGCAAGACCTTCGGGACGTCGCCCGCGCTCGTCGACCTGGACCTCGAGGTGACCGCGGGCGAGGTGTTCGGCTACCTGGGTCCGAACGGGTCCGGCAAGACCACGACGATCCGGCTGCTGCTCGGGCTGCTGCGCCCCACCGGCGGCACGGCGCGGGTGCTCGGCGGGGATCCCCAGCGGGACGCCGTCGCGATCCACCGGCGACTGGCGTACGTGCCGGGGGAGGCGGCCCTGTGGCCGGGGTTGACCGGCGCCGAGACGCTGCACCTGCTCGGCCGGGTGCACGGCCGGGTGGACGACGCCTACCGGGACGAGCTCGTCGAGCGCTTCGAGCTGGACCCGAGCAAGCGGGTGCGCGCCTACTCGAAGGGCAACCGGCAGAAGCTGGCCCTGGTGGCGGCCCTGATGTCCCGGGCCGAGCTGCTGGTGCTCGACGAGCCGACCGCCGGCCTCGACCCGCTCATGGAGCGGGAGTTCCGCCAGTGCGTCCGGCAGGCCCAGGCCCGAGGGCAGACCGTCTTCCTCTCCTCCCACGTGCTCGCCGAGGTCGAGGCGCTCTGCGGCCGGGTCGCCATCCTGCGCCAGGGCCGGCTGGTGGAGGTGGGGACCCTCGACCAGATGCGGCTGCACTCCACGCTCACCGTGGAGGCGTCGTTCGACGGTCGACCGGTCCCGGACCTGGGTGGGGTCCCGGGTGTGTCCGGCCTGTCCGTCGAGGCCGGCACGGTCCGGTGCCGCGTCGACGGGCCGGTGGCCCCGCTGCTGTCCCTGCTCGGTGCGGCGGGGGCGACCCGGCTGGTCAGCCGGGAGCCCACGCTGGAGGAGCTCTTCCTCACCTACTACGGCCAGGATCGGGACGGAGGGTCGCCCCGGTGACCCGGTGGGGGTCGCGCCCGCAGCGCAGCCTGGCCGCCTGGACCCTACGCCGCACGTGGCGGGGAGGCGCCGCGATCGCTGCAGCCGGGGTCGTCGTCAC
The DNA here is from genome assembly GCA_025455945.1 of Actinomycetes bacterium. Taxonomy (GTDB): domain Bacteria; phylum Actinomycetota; class Actinomycetes; order Prado026; family Prado026; genus Prado026. The sequence continues at coordinate 19,215 of JALOLN010000014.1, read as the reverse complement.
GGTCACGGCGGTGGTCGGCTACGTGGCGGCCTACCCCGACCCGGCCGACCGGCTCACCCTCGCCTCCAGCATCGGGGCGAACCCAGGGCTCACCGCGCTGTTCGGGGAGACGAGGGCGCTGGAGACCGTGGCGGGCTTCACCGAGTGGCGCGTCGTGCTCATCCTGGCGCTGGTCGGCGGGGTGTGGGCGCTCTTCGCGGCGACCCGGGTGCTCCGCGGGGACGAGGACGCCGGCCGGACGGAGGTGCTGCTGGCCGGTCCGGTGACCCGGTCAGGGGCCGTGCGCGCGGTCCTGGGCGGGCTCGCGGCAGCGCTCGGACTCATGACCGCAGGACTGGTCGTGGGCCTCGTGATCGGCACCGGTGGTGACCTCGGGGCCGGCCGCGCGGCGCTGCTCGGCCTCACCCTGGCCGCGTTGCCGGCCGTCATGCTCGGGGTGGGTGCGGTCACGTCCCAGGTCGCGGCCACCCGCCGACGGGCGACAGCGACCGGTGCTGCGGTGCTCGGGCTCTGGTACGTCCTGCGGGTGGTCGCCGACTCCTCCCTCGACGTGCGCTGGGTGCGCTGGACGACCCCGCTCGGCTGGCTGGAGCTGGCCGCGCCGCTCACGGCACCGAAGACGTTGCCGCTCCTGCTGTGCGTCGCCCTCGCCCTGGGACTCGGCCTGCTCGCGGTCCTCCTCGTCCCGAGGCGGGACGTGGGGGCGGGAGTGCTGGCGGGCCGGGACAGCGCGCGGGCGCGGACCGGCCTGCTGGGCGGCCCGCTCGGGCTCGCGGTCCGGCTGGGCCGCGGGCCGGCAGCATCGTGGGCGCTCGGCCTGGGCCTGTTCGGCCTGCTCGTCGGCCTGGTCGCGCGCACCGCGGCCGACGCCATGGCGGAGTCCACCGGGGAGGAGCTGCTCGGTCAGCTGGGCATCGGCGACACGGGCACACGGGCGTACACCGGGGTCTCGTTCGTGTTCGTGACCCTGGCGGTCGCGGTCGCGGCTGCCGGCCAGGTCACGGCGACCCGGGAGGAGGAGGCCAGCGGTCGGGTGGACAACCTCCTCGTCCGACCCGTGGACCGGGTGCGCTGGATGGCCGGGAGGCTCCTGGTCGCGGCCGCCGTCCTGGTCGTGGCTGCGGCCGCGGCGGTGGTGGGGACCTGGGTCGCCGGCCGGGTCGGGTCGCTCGGGATCGGCGCCTGGGACCTGGCGGAGGCCGGGGCCAACGCGGTCCCGGCCGGGGTGTTCGTGCTCGGGGCCGGGACCCTGGCGCATGCGGTCGTGCCGCGAGCTGCGGTGGTCCTCACCTACGGGCTGGTGACCTGGTCGTTCCTGCTGGAGATCGTCGGGGCGGCGGTCGACCTGCCCTCGTGGCTGCTCGGGCTGTCGGTGCTGCACCACGTGACCCCTGCGCCGGCCGTCGACCCGGACTGGCGGGCGGCGGCCGTGCTCACCCTGCTCGGCGGCGGGCTGGCGCTGAGCGGGTCACTGCTGTTCCGCGGCCGCGACCTCGTCTCTGCCTAGCCGCGTGGCACCGGGCCGCCGCACGGCGAGCACCGAGCGCAGCCCGCGTCTGAGCTCGGGGACCAGCCGGGTCCAGTAGACGACGTTCGACACGACCCCGAAGGCGACCAGGTCCTCGCGGTGCCTGGCGGCACCCCACAGCGGGACGGTGACCGGCCACAGCATCATGAGCCGACGGTCGCGGGTCAGCCCGATGAGCGCGCTGAGCCCCGCCGTGGTGGCGACGAGACCCACCGGGTCGAGGACGAGCAGCCCCCCAAGCATGGGCGACATCCCGTAGCCGCCACGGAACCGGTTCCAGACCGGGAAGACGTGCCCGGCGACGGCTCCGGTGGCCGCGGCAGGTGCCGCGGGCGTCCCTGGGAGCAGGAGCCGGGCCGCCATTACAGGCAGGGCCGCCTTGGTCGCCTCCATCGCGATGCTGAGCAGCATCGCGCGGGTCCCGGCGTGCTCCTTGACGCTGGTGGGGGTGATGCCGTGGAACTCCACCGTGGTGCCGGTCTCGGCGACGTCGATGTAGGTGACGTCGAGGTCCTCGCCGGGCGCGGCCCGCTCTCCGACCAGGCGGGAGAACGACACCGATCCGGCCAGGTAGCCCGTGAGCAGGCCCACCGACCACGCGACCCGGTCCGGCACCTCTGGCGGGCGCGTCACGGGGCGCCCCCGTCGAGCAGGAAGACCTCGCCCGACCCGCCGTCGACGCACACCGGCGTGCCGTCGGGGATGCGCGTGGCGCCCGCGACCGACGCGACGCAGGGCAGGCCCAGCTCACGGGCGACGATCGAGGCGTGCGACAGCATTCCCCCGGTCTCGGTGACGACGGCCGACGCCTGGAGCAGCAGCGGGGTCCAGGTGACGTCGGCGGCCTCGAGGACGACGACGTCGTGCGGACCGAGCTCGGGGGCGTCGGCCAGTGCGGTGACGACCCGCGCCGGTCCGGTGTGCCGGCCCCGGGAGGTGGGCACACCGTGCAGGACCCGGCCGCCCACCCGTCCCAGGATCGGCACCGGGTCGTCGCCGACGATGGTCTCCGGCCACGACAGCTGCGCGGCCGCGGCCATCTCGGCCCGGCGGGCGGCGACGAGCGCCGCGGCAGCGGGCTGCCGCCCGGCCAGGGCCTGCTCGACCTCGACCAGGGTGAGCAGGAAGACGTCGTCCCGGTCGCGCAGCACCCCGCGCTCGGCAAGCCGGTCGCCGATCTCGAGGAACGTCGGCCGGAGCAGCGCGTAGACCCGGGCGTAGGTGTAGCCGATGTGCTCGCGGGCCAGCCGGAGCGCCGCGGCCCGGTCCCACTGCCACGCGACGAGGGGACGCTGCCAAGCCGGGGTGGCCGAGAGCAGCTTCTCGTGGGCGGCCGCCGGGTCGGCGCTCCCTCGCGCCCGGCGCGATGTCACCAGCCGCCGCACCGCCTCGGGCTGCTCGGACCAGGTCGCCCGCGAGCAGTCGTTCGGGCTGTCGGAGAGGTGGCCGAACCTGGCCAGGAAGCCCGACCAGGCCCGGGGGTCGGTGGGGTCGAGGGTGGCCAGGGCATGGACAGGATCCAGTGCGCGCACCTGCTCGTCCTCCTGGCCGGGGTCGACAGCACCCGGGTCGACCCCACGTCGGGACGCGACCCGGCGAACCGAGGCGGCCCACACGTCGGACAGCAGCGGGGTGACGATGTTGAGCCGACCGATCTCCGCGAGGAGGCCGCGCAGCCGGTCCACCCGGTCCAGCAGCTCCTGGTCGTCGAGCTGGGCGAGCGACTGGGCGGCCTCGTCGCCGCGGCGCTGCTCGACGCGGTTCACCGCCAGCCTCGCCTGGCGGTCCCACCCGGCCAGCTGACGGGCGAACCGGCTGAGCCGAGGAGCGCGCCGAAGCATCGCGGTCGGGGCCGGGCGCAGCCGCTGCTCCCCGGTCCCGGCGCGCATCTGCTCCAGGGCGTCGGAGGGCATGCCCAGCGTGGCGAACAGCGCCCCGAAGGCACTCATGTCGAAGTACGCCCGGAAGCCGAAGGGCCGCACCAGGCCGGCGGGGTCGAGTCCGGTCGGGCCGAGAGCGTCGTCGAGCAGGTCGACCCAGACCCGGGTCAGCACCGGGACGTTGACCGACCACACCAGCGGTGGGATCAGCCCGGGCAGCATGTCCTTCGCCATCTTCGCCGACCAGACCCGGCCGGCCGGGGCCGGCCCGACGGGGCGCCACTGAACCAGCTGCAGCGCCGTGCCGTCCCACACCCACTCCACGTCGACGGCCTCGCCGCAGGCCTGGGCCACTGCCCCGACGGTGTCGACGATGCGTGCGACGACTGCGGGAGGGAGCAGGGGAACGCTGGGTTCCGCCACGAACCCCTCACGGGTGGCGACCCAGCGCTGGGGCGTCGCACCCCTCCCGACGAGGCGGTCGCCCCGACCGGCGACCGCCTCCACGACCACCCGCTGCGCCCCGGTCACGGGGTCTCGGCTGAACGCCACCCCGGAGACGCGGGTGGCCACCATCTCCTGGACGATCACCGCCATCCGCAGGTGCTCGGGGGCGACCCCGACCCTCCGGGCATAGGCCCCCACCGCCGGGGTGCGCACCGAGTCCCGGACCTCGCGCATCGCCCCGATGACGTCGTGCGTCCCGGTGACGTCCAGCACGCTGGCGAACTGCCCGGCGAAGGACCGCCCCCCGTGGTCCTCCGCATTGGCCGAGGACCGCACGGCGTAGCGGGTGGCCGGGTCCACGACGTCGTCCAGGCAGCGGCGCAGCCGGACGAGGAACGGCCGTTCGTCCAGGCGCTCGGTGGCCCAGAACGGCGCCACCACCCCGGGCGGCACCGGCCAGCCGTGCTCGATCAGCCAGCCCAGCCGCGCGGCCTTGGACCCCACCTCCTGGGCCGTGGGCCGGTCGGACAGGTCGATGAGCATCGCCGCCACCCCCGCGTCCACGGTAACGGCGGTCCGTCAGGACCGGGCGGCGTTGGCGTGGATCGCGTCGTGGACGTACTGGGCCAGGCCGGGCGCCCGCTCCTCGTAGGCCGCGGTGAAGCGGGGGTCGGCGAGATACATGTCGGCCAGCCCGGTCTGCATCCGGTGGGAGCAGGGGTAGAACCACCGGTCGATGTGCCGACGGTGCCCCTCCGCGCCGTCCATGGCCTCGGCACTGGACGCCGGCAGGCCGGCGCTCATGGCCGCCGCCATGGTCTGGACCGCCGCCTCGCCCTCCGCCGTGCAGGCCAGCCAGTCGTCCTTGGTGTAGCGCGCCGTGCGCCGGTGCGACTCACGGAAGGCCGCGGTGTCGCCCCAGCGCTGCTCCACCTCGGCGTCGAACCGCGTCGGGTCGTGGTCGCCGAAGACCTCGACCATCTCCTCGGGGTCGAGCGGGATGGCCATCTGTTGTGCCCTTCGTCGTCAACCGGCTCGGTAGGTGAGGCCGGCGTCGCCCCTGGTCAGGGTAAGGGCGGGGCCGTCGACGGCGTACTCCACCGTCCCCTGCTGCACGACGGCGAGGACGGCGGCCTCGACCTCACCCGCGGCCCCCGAGCAGGCCATCTGGGTCAGCAGCACGGGCCCGATCGTCAGCGAGTCCGTGCCGACGGTCACGTCGGCGCCGCCGCTGTTGCAGCCGGTCTGCACCTCGAGCCGTCCGTCAGCGGTGATCCGCAGGGTCGAGGTCACGCCCGCGGGCACGCTGGAGACGGCGTCCCCGGCGATGATCCCGTCGAGCGTCCAGGCGGTGCCGACGAGGTCGCGGTCGGGGTCGGCGACCTCCCGGTCGAGCAGCGTGATGACGGTTCCCCCGCTGGTGAGGACCAGCTCGTCGCCGTCCACGGTCACCGCGGGGTCGGCGGACAGCAGGTCGGCCAGCCAGGTGTCCTGCGCCATCAGTGCCGGGTCACAGGCCATCTCGGTCGACATCAGCGGGCCGTCGACGACGAGCCGGCCGTCGGTGACCGAGGCCGAGCCGCCCATGGTGTTGCACCCCGCCTGGGCGGACACTGCGTCGTCGGTGAACGTCAGCGTGATCCGGCTCCCGGCCACCAGGTCGTGCGGCGCGCCATCGGTCGTGACGCCGGTGGAGAGAAAGGTCCGGCCGGCGAGGGCGATCGTCGCGGCCGCGCCGCCGCCGGTCTCGACGCCGCAGCCGACCAGCCCGGTGAGGGCCAGCGCACCGACGATCCCGAGGGCGAGCACCGAGGTTCTCATGCCGGTGGGACGCGTGGGCGCGGCGAACGGCTCCGGTGTCACGCGGCGGTCAGCCAGCTGGCCGGGTCGTCCAGGACGCCCTGGACGACGGACCGGGCGGCGCCCAGCACGGCGGCGTCCGGCCCGACGGACGACGCCCGCACCTCCACCGGCGCCCACGGCGCACCGAGGACTCGGCGGTCCACCTCCGCCGCCACCGCGGGCCCGATCCACTCGGCGAGCGGAGCGTAGATGCCACCGAGCACGACCGTGTCGACATCCAGCAGGTTGACCGCGCCGGCGACCACGAGCCCGAGCGCGGCCCCCGCGCCGGCCAGCGCGGCACGGACCTCCGGGTGCCCGGCCCGGGCCAGCCCGGCGATCCGGTCGACGGCCGACGAGCCCCCCATGGACGTCGCGGCGTCAGCCGGCACCCCGGCCGCGCGCAGGATCGCCTCCTGGCCGGCGTACTGCTCGAGGCAGCCGCCGGCCCCGCACCGGCAGGCGGGACCGTCGGGACGGACCGCCACGTGCCCGATCTCCCCGCTCCAGCCGTGCCGGCCGCGGTAGAGCCGGCCGTCCAGCACGATGCCCGCACCGATCCCCACCTCCCCGGAGACGTGCACGAAGCTCGTCGACCCGCCGGCGCCACCGGCGTAGAGCTCCGCGAGGGCGGCGAGGTCGGCCTCGTTGTCGATGGTCACCGGCAGGCCGGCCAGGGTGGGCTCCCGCGTCAGCAGGCCGACGACGTCGACGTCGCGCCAGCCCAGGTTCGGGGCCAGCCGCAGCGGGCCGTGCGGGGCTTGGACGAGGCCGGGGAGCGCGATGGTGACCCCGGCCACCGCCCGCCCGGTGGCCCGCTCACCGGCGATCGCCCGGGCGCCCAGCCGGGCCACGCGGCGCAGTGCCGTCGCCGGCGTCCGGGTGCGCTGGTCGCCGTCGACGACCCGGCGGTGGCGGACGGCGCCGGTGAGGTCGACCACGCAGACGGCGAGGTAGTCGACGTTGACCTCCAGGCCGACCCCGGAGACGGCGTCGGCGCGCAGGGCCAGCCCGGTGGCGGGCCGTCCGGCCCGCGTGCGCGCCACGGGAGCCAGCTCCTCGACCAGGCCGGCGCCCACCAGGACGTCGACCAGGCTGGACACGGTGGCTCGGGTCAGACCGGTCGCGGCGGCGATGTCGGCCCGGGAGGGCGGCGTGGCGGTCCGGCTGCCCTGGGCGACCTGCCGGAGCACGAGGGCGAGGTTGTGCTCGCGGACGCCGCCGGTGCGGGCCGGCTCGTTCCTCGGCGTGCTCACGGCTCTTGACAATGCCAGGTCCGGACGATAAGTTCAACTCCTGAACAAATCGAGTCGACGGAGGCCCAGATGTCCTTGCAGCCCACCCCCGCGGACCACTTCACGTTCGGCCTCTGGACCGTCGGCTGGCAGGCCAGGGACCCCTTCGGCGACGCGACCCGGCCCCCGCTCGACCCGGTCGAGTCCGTGCACCGGCTGGCCGAGCTGGGCGCCTACGGCGTGACGTTCCACGACGACGACCTGATCCCCTTCGGCGCCGACGAGTCCGACCGCGAGAAGCACATCACCCGGTTCCGGCAGGCGCTGGAGGAGACCGGTCTCGCCGTCCCGATGATGACGACCAACCTCTTCACCCACCCGGTGTTCAAGGACGGCGGCTTCACGAGCAACGACCGCAGCGTGCGGCGGTTCGCGCTGCGCAAGGTCATGCGCAACCTCGACCTGGCGGCGGAGCTCGGTGCGCACACCTACGTGTTCTGGGGCGGCCGGGAGGGCTCGGAGACCGACGCGGCGAAGGACGTCCGGGCGGCGCTGGACCGCTACCGCGAGGGGCTCGACACCCTGGCGCAGTACGTCGTCGACCGTGGCTACGGGATCCGGTTCGCCCTCGAGCCGAAGCCGAACGAGCCCCGCGGTGACATCCTGCTGCCGACCATCGGGCACGCGCTGGCCTTCATCTCCTCGCTGGAGCACCACGAGATGGTCGGCCTCAACCCCGAGGTCGGGCACGAGCAGATGGCGGGGATGAACTTCGTCCACGGCGTCGCCCAGGCGCTGTGGCACGGCAAGCTCTTCCACATCGACCTCAACGGCCAGCGCGGCGTCAAGTACGACCAGGACCTCGTGTTCGGCCACGGCGACCTGGTCAGCGCGTTCTTCCTCGTGGACCTGCTCGAGAACGGCGCCCCCGGTGGCGGCCCGGCGTACGACGGTCCGCGGCACTTCGACTACAAGCCGCTGCGCACCGAGGACATCGACGGCGTGTGGGCGTCCGCCGCGGCCAACATGCGCACCTACCTGCTGCTGAAGGAGCGGGCGGCGGCGTTCCGCGCCGACCCCGCGGTGCAGGAGGCGCTGGCCACGAGCCGGGTGACCGAGTTGGCGCAGCCGACGCTGGCGGCGGGGGAGACGGCCGCGGACCTGCTCGCCGACCGCTCCGCGTTCGAGGACTTCGACCCGGAGGTTCCGGGGGCGCAGGGCTACGGCTTCGTCGCCTTGGACCAGCTCGCGATCGAGCACCTGCTCGGCGCCCGCTGACCGCCCCACCCCCTCCCATCTCCCCAGCGCGTTGATCATCGGCCAGTCGGGCCCATCCGTCGCCGGAGACCCCGACAACTCGATGATCAACGTGTCGGGGGGGTGGACTCCGGGGGGGTGGAATCCGCCGACGGCAGGGTGACCACCACCGCGGTGCGGCCCGGTCGGCTGTCCAGGGCCACCGTGCCGCCGTGCGCGGTGACCACCGCCGAGACGATCGACAGGCCCAGGCCGGTGCCCCCGCTGGCCCGGGAGCGGGAGCCGTCGCCGCGGGTGAACCGCTCGAAGGCCCGCGGGGCGAGCTCCGGCGGGACCCCTGGGCCCTCGTCGACGACGCTGAGCCTCACCTGCTCCGGACCGGGCGCCACCGCCACCGTGACCGGGGTGTCTGTGGGGGTGTGCCGGTGGACGTTGGCGAGCAGGTTGGCCAGCACCTGACGCAGACGGTCCTCGTCCCCGAGCACCAGGGCGGGCTCCTCGGGCACGTCCAGGGTGACCGGGTGCTCCGGGCTGGCGGCCTGGGCATCGGCGGCTGCCTCGACCGCCAGCCGGGCCAGGTCGACCGGGTCCCGGGCCAGCGGGCGGCCCTGGTCCAGGCGGGCCAGCAGCAACAGGTCGTCGACGAGCACCCCCATGCGCTGTGCCTCGGACTCGATGCGGGCCATGGCCAGCCGCCGCCGCTCGGGATCGGCGTCGTCCACGCGGCGGAACAGCTCGGCGTACCCGCGGATCGAGGCCAAGGGGGTGCGCAGCTCGTGGCTGGCGTCCGCGACGAACCGGCGCAGCCGTGCGTCGGTGGCCGCCCGCGCGTCCAGGGACGCGTCGACGTGGTCGAGCATCTCGTTGATCGCCTCCGCCACGTCGTCCACCTCGGTGCCGGACGACGTCAGCGCGACCCGCTCCTCGACCCGTGTGTCGACCTGCGCCAGCGGACGGTTCGAGATGCGGCGGGCGGTGGTCGCGACCAGCTCCAGCGGGCGCAGCTCGCGGCGGATCAGCCACCCGCCGACGAGCGCCACCGTGAGCACCGCCACGCCCAGCCCGAGCAGGCCCACGACGAGGATCCGGGCCAGGGTGTCGTCCACCTGCTCCAGCGGCAGGCCGACGGCGACGACGTCCCCGGAACGCTCCTCGGCCCGCACGAACCGGTACCGGCCCAGCTCGGAGAGATCGACGTTCTCCGGGGTCCCGCCGACCGAGGTGATCGCGTCGAGGTCGTCCGCGGAGAGGGTGGCCGACCCCTGCCCCTCGCCCTCCGCGACGACGAGGACGGGCCGCCGGGTGAGCGTCCCGTCCGCCGTGGTCTCCAGCAGCAGGGTGCCGACCTGCAGCCCCTCCAGCCGGCCGAACGGTCGTCCGGTGACCTGCGCCGTGGTCTGGGCCAGCTGGTCGTCGACCTGTCCGACGAGGAAGCGGCGCAGCACCTCCAGGGTCGCCAGGCCGACGAGTGCGAGGACGACGGCGACCAGCGCCACCATGCCGAGAGTGAGCCGGCGCCGCAGCGGACGGCGCCGCCGGGGCGCCGCCTCCGTGCTGCTCATCCCTCGTCCGGGTTGGGGGTCCGCAGCACGTAGCCCACGCCACGCACGGTGTGGATCAGCGGCTCCCGACCGCGGTCGATCTTGCGCCTGAGGTAGCCGATGTAGAGCTCGACGACGTTCGCCTGGCCGCCGAAGTCGTAGTGCCACACCCGGTCCAGGATCTGGGCCTTGGAGACCACCCGCCGCGGGTTCAGCATCAGGTAGCGCAGCAGCTCGAACTCGGTCTTGGTCAGCTCGACGAGCGTGCCGCTGCGGCGCACCTCACGGGAGTCCTCGTCGAGGGTGAGGTCCGCGAACCGCAGCACGTGGTCGCGCGTCCCCGCGGCGAGGCCGCTGCGCCGGAGCAGCGCGTGCAGCCGGGCCACCAGCTCCTCCAGCGAGAAGGGCTTGGTGACGTAGTCGTCGCCGCCCAGCGTCAGGCCGCGCACGCGGTCCTCGGTGGCGTCCAGGGCGGTGAGGAAGAGGACGGGCGCGTCGTTGCCCTCCCGTCGCATCCGCTGCAGCACCTCGAACCCGTCGAGGTCGGGCAGCATGACGTCCAGGACGACGACGTCCGGGGCGAACGCGCGCAGCACACGCAACGCCTCGCGCCCGGTGGCCGCCGTCCGCACGGTCCACCCCTCGAAGCCCAGGACGGTGCCCACCAGGTCGGTGATGCTGCTCTCGTCGTCCACGACGAGGGCGCGGATCTGCGGGTGGTCGGGCACGCTGTCGACGGTAGCCGAACCCTCTCGGCGGCAACGGCCGCAGCCGCTCGTGCACAGAGATCCCACAGCGAGTCCACAGCGAATCGCCATGGCATGGACAGCATCGACCGGCAGGGTCGCACCATGGACCTGCTCATCTCCGACCGGCGAGAGGCACGCGTGACGGCACGAGGTCAGGCACCGGCCGTGAACCGGCCCGTCCCGGCGCACCGCCGGCGGGCTCTGCGGGCGGCGGACGCGCTGCTCCTCCTGGCCGGGCTCGGCCTCGTTGTCACCGTGGCCCTGGCGGTGCGCTCGGAGAGCCTCGGGTCGCTCACCGCCCCGGGTGGCTGGGCGACGGCAGCCGGGCGGCTCACCGGCCTGGTTGGCACCTATCTCATGCTCGTCGTCCTCGTGCTCGTGGCGCGGGTGCCGTGGCTGGAGCGGGCCGTCGGCCTCGACCGGGTCATCGCCTGGCACCGTGCGCTCGGCCCCTGGCCCATCGTGCTCGTCGCAGCGCACGCGGCGCTGCTGACCGTGGGGTACGCCGCTGCCGGGGACTCGGGGGTGCTGCACCAGGCGTGGGTGTTCGTCACGCAGTACCCGAACGTGCTCGCCGCCACGGTGGCCCTCGGCCTGCTCGTCCTGGCCGGGCTGACCTCATGGCGCCACGTGCGCCGTCGGCTGGCCTACGAGACCTGGTGGGCCGTCCACCTGTACACCTACCTCGCCATGGCGCTGGCCTTCGCGCACCAGCTCACGGCAGGAGCCGCCTTCGTCGCGGAGCCCGCGGCCCGGCTGTGGTGGTCGGCGATGTGGGCCCTGGGGGTCGGCGCCGTCGTGGTCTTCCGCTTCGGGCTGCCGCTGTACCGCAGCGTCCGGCACGGCCTGCGGGTGGTCGCGGTCCGACCGGAGGGGCCCGGTCTGGTCTCGGTGGTCGTGCGCGGCAGGGACCTCGACCGGCTGGGGGTCCGCGGTGGGCAGTTCTTCCAGTGGCGCTTCCTGCGGCGCGGGCTGTGGTGGCAGGCGCACCCGTACTCGCTGTCGGCGCTGCCGCGGCGTGACCACCTGCGGGTCACGGTGAAGGCTCTGGGCGACCACAGCGCCGGGCTGGCCCACCTGCCGATCGGCACGCGGGTGGCGATCGAGGGGCCGTACGGGATCCTCACCGACGAGGTGCGCACGACCGACCGGGTGCTCCTCGTCGGCGGAGGCGTCGGGATCACGCCCCTGCTGGCCCTGCTCGAGGACCTGCCCGACGGCACCGACACCAGCGTCGTGCTGAGGGCGCACACCACCGACGACCTGGCGCACCAGGGCGAGGTCGTCGCCCACGTCGAGCGGCTCGGCGGCCGGCTGCACACCCTGGTGGGTCCGCGTCAGCAGGCGCCGGTCGACACCGACACGCTGCGCCGCCTCGTCCCGGACGTCGCCGCGCGGGACGTCTACGTCTGTGGACCGCAGAGTCTCATCGATGCGGTCCGGACCGCGGCTCGCGAGCTCGGTGTCCCCGACCGCCGCGTGCACGTCGAGTCGTTCACGTTCTGAGGCCGAGGAGAACCGCCATGCGCCGCGCACCCCTGGTCCTCGCCGGGACCGTCGCCGGTCTGGTCCTCGTGCTGGGCTACCGCACCCCCGAGCTCGGGACCACGGTGTCCACGCCGACGTCGTCCCAGGTCGAGCCGGGCACCGACGGGTCGACCCAGGGCCGGACCGCGGCCGGGGACGTCGTCCAGACCCGGTGGGGCGCGGTCCAGGTCCAGGTGACCGTGGCCGACGGGGCGCTCACCGACGTGTCGGCGCTGCAGCTGCCGGCCAACGACCCCCGGTCCGCGCAGATCAGCCAGTACGCGCAGGCGCGGCTGCGGGAGCAGGCGCTGGCCGCGCAGTCGGCGCAGATCGACGGCATCTCCGGCGCCACCTTCACCAGCGCCGCCTACGCCGAGTCGCTGCAGTCCGCGCTGGACGCCCTGGGGGTGGGCACCTGATGCGGACGACGCACGTCGAGGCGGTGATGGGGACGGCCGTCTCCTTCGACGTGCGCTCGGAGTCCCTCGGTCCGGCGGCCCTGCGAGCCGCCGTGGCCGCAGCCTGCCGGGTGCTGCACGAGGCGGAGGCCGTGTTCAGCACCCACCGTGCGGCCAGCCCGATGAGCCGGCTGCGGCGTGGCGAGCTCACCGTGGACCAGTGCCCTCCCGAGGTCGCCGCCGTGCTGACCGCCTGCGCCCGTGCCAGGGAGGCCACCGCCGGATGGTTCGACGCCGACGCCATGCCGGGCGGCACCGACCCGACCGGGCTGGTCAAGGGGTGGGCGGCCCAGCAGGCCCTCGACGAGCTGGTGTCCCACGGCGTCACGGCCGCCCTGGTCAATGCCGGCGGCGACGCCGTGGCCGTCGGCCGGCCCGAGCCCGACCGGCCGTGGCGGCTGGCCGTCCGTGACCCCTTCGACCCGGCCAGGTGGCTGTGCATCGTTCCGCTGGCCGACGCCGCGCTGGCGACCTCCGGCACCTACGAGCGCGGCGCGCACGTGCTCGACCCGCGGTCCGGTGCACCGGCGTCCGCGGGTGTCGTCTCGGCGTCGGTCACCGGACCGGACCTCACCGTGGCGGACGCGCTGGCCACGGCCCTGGTCGCAGGTGGCGAGCTCGCCGTCCCTGCAGTCTCCGACGTGGCCGGGTACGCCGCGCTGCTGGTGCTGGCCGACCGCCGGCTGCTGCGCGTCGGGGACTTCCCCGCCCAGCCGCTGCCCTCAGCCGGACCGGAAGGCCGCCAGCAGGGCGGCCTCGCGGGCCCGGCTCAGCCCGACCCCCTCCAGCGGACCGCCCGGGGTTGACCGGGCCCACGCCAAGGTGTCGCGCGCCGTCTCGGCCAGCGGCCGGGCCGCCAGGCCGGCGGCGACCGCCCGGGCGGGGTCCACGGCGAGGGCCCACGCCCCGGGGTGCCCGCCGCCCCACAGCGGCAGGTCCAGGACGGTGACGCCGTGGGTCCGGAGGAACGCCTCGTGCACCCAGGTGAGCGCCGTTCCCCGAGGGGCCACCGCGCCGGCCACCCCGGTGAGCAGGTCCGCCCAGCGAAACGGCGGGGTCGGCGTCGCGACGTGGAAGACCCCGGTCCGGGCGTCCTCGACCAGCCCGACCGTGAAGGCGGCGAGGTCCCGGACGTCGACGTACTGCATGGGGGCGTCGGGTGGCCCCGGCGCGAGGACCTCCCCGCCCTCGGCCAGGCGCAGCACCCAGCGCGGGAAGCGGCCGGTGTAGTCGTCCGGGCCCACGACGTAGGTCGGCCGGACGACGAGCAGGGACCCGAACAGCCCCCCGGCCGCCTGCTCGCAGCGGGCCTTGAGCGCGCCGTAGGTCGCCGCGGTGACCTCCTCGGCCTCCGGGTCGGCCGGCTGCGCGAGGGGCGCGTCCTCCGTGCTGCCGGGACCGGGCGGGTCGGCGTAGACCGACACCGTGGAGATGTAGCAGTAGTGCCCCGCCCGCTCGCCCAGGGTGGCGGCCAGCGTGCGCACCTGCCGGGGCAGGTAGGCGCTCACGTCGAGCGTCACGTCCCACCTGCCGACGTCCAGGGCCGAGAGGTCCTCGTCGCGGTCCCCGTGCCGGTGCTCGGCCGCCGGGAAGGGGTCCACCTCGCCGACCCCGCGGTGGAACAGCGTCACCTCGTGCCCGCGGGTCAGCAGCCGATCGACGAGGTGCCGCCCGACGAACCGGGTGCCCCCGATGACGAGGACCCGCACCGGCTCAGGACTCCTTGACCGTCGAGTACCAGACCCGGTCGGCCACGCCCACCAGCGTCTCCGACATCGACGTGAACCTCCGGTACAGCTCCTGGCGGGCGATGACCTCGCGCAGGTCGTCGACCTCGAGGAGGTGCGACATCGCCTGCCGGTAGACCCGCTCGAGGTTGCGCTGGCTCTTCACCGCGGCGCTGGCCGCGTCCGTCGCGTCGTCGCCGTCGCGGCCGAGGACGGCGAACGCCACCCGCAGGTGCGCCACCCCCTCCTCGAGCAGGGTGGCCATCTCGGCCATCGCCTCGTTCGGGGGCACCCCCATGACCTCGGCCTCGCGGACGGTGTTCTTCGCGCCGTTGAGGACCTCGTCGAGGTCCCGGGACAGCGAGTAGATGTCCTCCGGCTCGAGCGGGGTGGTGAAGGACTCCCGGACGGCGTCGATGACCTGGCGCTTGAGGGTGTCGGCCGTGTGCTCGATCGCGCGCACGTCCTCCCCGCGGGCCCGGTCCCCGTGCGCCCACGCCGCGAAGGCGGCCATCCCCTCCGCGGTCGCGTCGGTCTGGTCGCGGAGCATGCCGAGCACGTCCGGCGTCTCGGGCAGGAACCAGCGCCGCTTCGATGCGCTCACAGCCCGGCCACCCCCTTCCACACGAGCAGGAACACCACCGCGAGTATCGCGGCTGCCGGGATCGTCGTCAGCCAGGCGATCCCCATCTCCTTGACGATCTCCCAGCGGACGTGCCGCCACCGCCGCCGCCCGCCGCCGATGCCGACGACCGACGACGCGACGATCTGTGTGGTGCTCACCGGGGCACCGACGAGCGAGGCGCCGAGGATGACGGCGGTCGAGGACGTCTGGCTGGACAGCGAGTCGATCGGCTTGAGGTCGTAGATGCGGTGCCCGATCGTCCGCACGATGCGCCAGCCACCCAGTGCCGTCCCCAGGGTCAGCGTGGCACCGGTGAGCACCTTCGCCCAGGTCGGCACCGTGAGCTCCGAGGTCACCCCCGCGGCCAGCAGCAGCGCGGAGATGACGCCCATCGCCTTCTGCGCGTCGTTCGCGCCATGGCTGTAGGACAGACCCGCGGCCGCCACCCAGCCGCCACCCCGCACCGGCCCACGCCAGGCCTGAGTCCACGGCCGGGAGAGCAGCCGGAGCAGCCGCAGGATGAGGAACCCGAAGAGGAACCCCAGGGGTGGCGAGATGAAGAGCGCGACCAGCGTCCCGATGACGCCGGTGGGCCGCCACCCGTCGAAGCCTCCCCAGTTCACCGCGTCGGCGCCGCCCTCGAACAGCGCCGCCCCCACGAGCCCCCCGACCAGCGCGTGGCCGGAGCTGGACGGCAGCCCCTGCCACCAGGTGAGGAAGTTCCACAGGGTCGCCCCGGCCAGGCCGGCGCCGACGACGGCCACCGTCTCCTCCGGCGAGACGGTGACGATCCCGGCGATCGTGCTGGCCACCGCGGTGCCCAGCAGCAGGGCCCCGGCCATGTTGAAGACCGAGGAGAGGAGCACCGCCTGCAGCGGGGTCGCCCCTCGGGTGGCCACCAGCGTCGCGATGGCGTTGGAGGCGTCGTGGAACCCGTTCGTCAGGGCGAAGGCAAGGGCCAGCGCGACCGCGATCACCAGCCCGGCGTCCACGCCGCCACCTCCCGCGGCACCGTACCGATCACCGGCGGGCCGGGGAGAGGCTTCGGTCGGAGTGCCTGCCGCCGGATGGGAGACTGCTCGTCGTGCCTGTCGACCGGAGCTCGGCCACCGTTGTCATCGCCGCACGCCTGGCCGAGGTGCTCGACGCGGTCCGTGACGTGGAGAGCCAGCAGATCTGGGCCAAGGAGATCACGGCGGCCGAGGTCCTCGAGGAGTACGAGGACGGCACCGTCGCCACCGCCCGCTTCACGATGGTGAGCGGCCTCGGCACTGACACCTACGTCCTGGAGTACGAGCACGGCCCCGACTCGATGTCCTGGACGATGGTCGAGAGCCAGGTGCTCGCGGGGCAGTGGGGCTCCTACGCGCTGCGGGACCTCGGTGACGACCGGACGGAGGTGACCGTGACGCTCGAGGTGGACCACGCCATCCACGCCCCGGGCTTCCTGCGCCGGCGGGTGTTCGGCCGCGTCGTCACGCACAACGCCCAGGGCCTGAAGGCCTACCTCGAGGGGTGACCGGGCGGGTCACAGCGACCAGCGGACCGCGACGACGACGGCCACGACGACGACCCCGAGGCGGATCACCCGGTCCGGCAGCCGACGTCCGTACCGGGCGCCCAGGGTCCCCCCCACCCAGGCGCCCAGGGCGATCAGCCCCGCCATGGCCCAGTCGACGTCCGCCACGAGGACGAACACCACAGCGGCGGTCAGGTTGGCGGTCCCCGCCAGGACGTTCTTCACCCCGTTGGCGCTCTGCAGGCTGCCCTCGACGAGGATCCCCAGCAGCGCGAGCAGCAGCACCCCCTGGGCGGCGCCGAAGTAGCCGCCGTAGACGGCGGTGAGGCCCACTCCGACCCACAGCTCCACGCCGCCGTGCGCCGGGGCCGCACCGCGCCGGGTGGCCAGCCAGGTCGCCACCCGAGGCTGCAGCCACACCAGGGCCGCCGCCACGAGGAGCAGCACCGGGACGATCGCCTCGAACGCGCTGGCCGGCAGCACCAGCAGCAGCGTCGCCCCAGTGAGGCCGCCCAGCACGGCCGGCACGAGCAGGCGGCGGACCAGCGGGCCCCGACCCGACAGCTCGGCCCGGTAGCCGAGTGCGGCCGCCACGGAGCCCGGGACCAGGCCCAGGGTGTTCGAGACGTTCGCGGTCACCGGGGGGACGCCCAGCGCCACCAGCGTCGGGAACGAGATCAGGGAGCCCGCACCGATCACCGCGTTGAGCGCGCCCGCCCCCGCGCCCGCGCACAGCACGGCGAGGACCTCCCAGGCGCCCACGGGCACTCAGTCTGCCCGCAACGCCGGGGGTGGCCACCGCGCAGGGGCGGCCGGGCGCTACCGTGCGCTGGGTGGCCCCACCCAGCGGGAGAGGATGAGCCGTGCGTATCGGTGTGCCCAAGGAGTCGAAATCCGGCGAGCGCCGGGTCGCGGCGACCCCGAAGACGGTCGAGCAGACCATCAAGCTCGGGTACGCCGTCGCCATCCAGACCGGGGCGGGCGCCGCGGCCTCCTTCGAGGACGCGGCCTACCGCGCCGTGGGCGCCGACGTCGTCGGTGACGACGTCTGGGACGCCGACGTCATCCTCAAGATCAACGCGCCGACGCAGGACGAGGTCGCCCGGCTGCGGGCGGGGCAGGTCCTCGTCAGCCTGCTCGCCCCGGCCCTGGCCCCGGACCTGGTGCAGGCGCTCGCAGCCCGTGGGGTCACGGCGCTGGCGATGGATGCCGTCCCGCGGATCTCCCGGGCCCAGTCGCTCGACGTGCTCTCCTCCATGGCGAACATCGGCGGCTACCGCGCCGTCATCGAAGCCGCGCACGAGTTCGGCTCCTTCTTCACTGGCCAGGTCACCGCCGCGGGCAAGGTCCCCCCGGCCAAGATCCTCGTCGTCGGCGCCGGCGTGGCCGGCCTCGCAGCGATCGGCACCGCCAACAGCCTCGGCGCGATCGTCCGCGCCTTCGACGCCCGGCCCGAGGTCGGTGAGCAGGTCGAGTCCATGGGTGCGGAGTTCCTCCGCATCGAGGTCGAGGACACCGGGCCCAGCGCCGACGGGTACGCCAAGGAGACCTCCGCCGACTTCGACGCCAAGGCCGCCGCGATGTATGCGGAGCAGGCTCGCGACGTCGACATCATCATCACCACGGCGCTCATCCCCGGCCGCCCGGCGCCACGGCTCATCACCGAGGAGATGGTCGCCTCGATGAAGCCGGGCAGCGTCATCGTCGACATGGCGGCGTCCAATGGCGGCAACGTGGCGGGCAGCCGACCCGACGAGAAGGTCGTCACCGCCAACGGCGTGAAGATCCTCGGCTACACCGACCTGCCCGGGCGGCTGCCGACCCAGGCCTCGCAGCTGTTCGGGACCAACCTCGTCAACCTGCTCAAGCTGCTCACCCCGGACAAGGACGGGCAGCTCGTCCTCGACCTCGACGACGTCGTCCAGCGCGGCATGACGGTGGTCAAGGAGGGGGAGGTCCTGTGGCCCCCGCCGCCCGTCCAGGTCTCCGCCGCGCCGGCGGCCCCTGCTGCGGCGCCACCCGAACCACCACCGGCCAAGAAGAAGATGAGCTCGGGCACCAGGCTCGGCCTGATCGGGGTCGCGGCGGGGCTCTTCCTGCTGCTGTCGGCGTTCTCCCCGGAGCCCTTCCTCGGGCACTTCATGGTCTTCATGCTCTCGGTCGTCATCGGCTACTACGTCATCGGCAACGTCCACCACGCGCTGCACACCCCGCTGATGTCCGTGACGAACGCGATCAGCGGCATCATCCTGGTCGGCGCCCTGCTGCAGGTGGGCCACCCCGGGGAGCTGTGGATCTCGGTGCTCGCCTTCATCGGGATCCTCGTGGCCAGCATCAACGTCTTCGGTGGCTTCACGGTCACCGCACGGATGCTGGAGATGTTCAAGCGTGAGGACGCGGTCCGATGACGATCTCCCTGACCCTGGTCCAGGGCGCGTACATCGTCGCCGGGCTGCTGTTCATCCTCGCGCTCGCCGGGCTCTCCCGGCACGAGAGCGCCCGAGCGGGCAACCGCTACGGCATCGTCGGCATGACGATCGCGCTCATCATCACGATCACCGCGGCGGTCGGCGGCGTCGACGCGACCGGGGAGGTTCTCGACACGGAGGGCACCGGCCTGCTCGGCTTCGGCCTCATCGTGGTCGCGATGGCGATCGGCGGTGCCATCGGGATCTGGCGGGCCCGCCGGGTCGAGATGACCGGCATGCCCGAGCTCATCGCGATGCTGCACAGCTTCGTCGGTCTCGCCGCCGTCCTCGTGGGCTGGAACAGCTCGTACGAGAAGGACGTGCTGTACCCGGCGATCCACGACGTCGAGGTGTTCGTCGGCGTCTTCATCGGTGCCGTCACGTTGACCGGCTCGATCGTCGCCTACCTGAA
>JALOLN010000101.1 GCA_025455945.1 Actinomycetes bacterium | reverse complement strand
GCCGGCCGAGGGGGCCCCGCCGGCGGGCTACGACACCGCGGTCGTGCTCGAGGCCCGGGACCGGGCGGCCGCCGCGCTGCTCCGGCAGCAGCTGGGCGAGGTGGACGCCGGCCTGCTGCTCATGCTCCCTGCGCTGTCCGAGGTGGTCGTCGAGGTGGACGGCGACCGTCGGGTGCTCACTGCCGCCGACCTCGACGTCCGGCAGGTCGCCGCCGCCGGGCCGCTGGACCCCGCGCTGCTCGCCGACCGGCCGACCGAGGAGCGCCGCGCCACGACGTGGTGGGTGCGCTGGGCGCTACCCCGGCCCGCCGGCGTCCCCGCGGTGCTGCACGCACCCACCCCCACCGACGAGCCGGTGGACCTGCCCGCGCTGCTCCTCGCCTCGGTCCCGCTGGACCCCTCCCGCCGGCACGTGGCACCGGGGCCGCTGTGCGACACCGTGGTCGGCCACGCCGCGGAGGCCTACGCCCGGCTGGTTCGGGACGTCGCCGCTGACGGTGCCCCCACCGCGGCCGTGATGGCGCTGCTGCCCGGACCGCTGCCCGGCGGCCAGCTCGACGCGGCGCTGCGCGGGGCCGTCGTCGACCGGCTGCGGGACACGGCCTTCCTGCCCGGCCGGCTCACGCCGGCCGAGGCACTGGCCGTGGACGGCCTGCCGGACGCCGCCCTGCCGGTGCTGGCCCCCGCCGTCGTCGGGCTGCTCCCGCCGCAGTGGGCCCGGTGCCGGGAGCTGGACCGCCTCGGCGTCCGGCGGTGCGGCCTGGCCGACCTCGTCGACGACCTCGCCGACCTGGACCGCCCGGCGCCGTGGTGGGGCCGGCTGTACGAGGCGCTGGCCGGTGCCGACCGCGAGGCCCTGGCCGGGCTGCCGGTGCCGCTCGCCGACGGCCGGACCGTGCGCGGTCCCCGCGGCGTGGTCGTCGGCGCGGACCCGGCCGTGGCGGCCGACCTCGCCGCGCTCGGAGTCCGGGTGGTCGACCCCGCTGCCGGGCACCCGTTGCTCGAGGCGCTGGGGGCCGTCCCCGCCGACCCGCGCGCGCTCCTGGCCCTGCCCGCCGTGCGGTCGGCGGTCGAGGGGTCCCTGGACGCCGACCGGCCCGAGGAGGTGCTCGCCGCCGTCCTGCCCCTCGTCACCGCCGCCGGTCTGGCCGCTGGGGACGCACCGTGGCTGGCCGCGCTCGCCCTGCCCGACGACGAGGGCGGCTGGTCGCCTGCGGGCGAGCTCGTGCTCCCCGGCTCGGCACTGGCCGGGGTGCTCGAGCCCGGTGCCCTGGCCGCCGTGGACCCGGCCGCCGTGGCCCGCTGGGGGGAGCCGGTCCTCGCCGCCGTGGGGGCGCTGGCCACCTTCGCGGTCGTCGTCGACGAGGACCTCGTCCTCGACCCGGACGTCGCGGACCTCGACCTCGACGCGGCCGCGGAGTGGGTGGGGTGCACGCTGGACCTCCTGCCGGACGGCGACCTGCCGCCGGCGGTGCCGGGCTTCCGGGCGGTCCGCGACCTCGACCTCGTGGCCGAGGACCGCTGGCCGCAGGCGCTGCGCCTGCTGGCTGGGGACCCCGTGCTGCGGGCCGCGGTCGTCGAGCCGGCGCGGGTGCTGCTCCCGGACGGAGGGGTCGCGCCGGTGCCGTCGTACAGCGCCTGGTGGCTGGGGGAGCACGCGCGGCTCGCGGGCCGGCGTCCGGGGCAGCTGCTCGCGCCGGGTGCCGACCGGACCCTGGCCGGGCTGCTGCCCCCGGCTCCGGCCGACGAGCTGGCCGGGGTGGACCCCGTGTTCCTGCGCGCCCTCGGGATGGTGACCAGCCCCGCCGACCTCGCCGCGGCTCCGCATCACCTGCCCCTGGTGCGCGCCGGGGTGCCCGTCGACGGCACGGCCGGGCCGGACTCCGAAGGGGTGCCGCTCGCCGTGCCGCCGGGCGTGGAGCGGGTGCTGCCGGACGCCCCGACCTGGTACGTGGAGCACGACGAGCTCACGGTCGCCGGGGTCGGCTGCGACTGGTGGGTGGACGACGCGGGCACCGTCCACGCGGCCACCCTCGACGGCCTGGCGCGGGGGCTGGCCTGGGCGGCCGGACGGTGGGACCTGCGGCTGCTCGTCGCCGCCGTCCTCGCCGAGCCCGGGCGGGTGGGCGAGCTGCTGGCCGAGTCTGCGTGGGACCCCCCGCAGCCTCCCCCGTCGCCTACGGTCCGGTAGGGAACGTTCTCAGGGTTGATCGAGCCCTGAGCGTTCCCTGGGGGACCGCTCGCGGGGGGGAGCGCGACGGGGGGACGGCTTCGCGGGTCAGGACTGGCCCGCGGCGGACCGGCCGGCCCGCTCGTAGAGGGCCCTCCGCCGGCGCACCCACCAGGTGCCCAGGACGCCGAGCAGGAACCCGACCAGCGCCACCCACAGCCACCAGTCGTCCCCCGACTCGACCAGCCGGGACCGGAACGGGAGCAGGACGAGGAAGGCCAGCCCCCACAGCACCGTGCCGATGGTGACCGGGAGCACGGCGTCGGCCTGCGGCGGCTCGGGAACCTGGCGCAGCGGGGTGCTCACGGCCGTGAGCCTAGCCCCGGCACCGGCGGACCGGCCCGAGGGCACAGAAGCTTAGCAAAAGTCATGAGTTATGCTAACGATATGTCGAGGACGACGAACGCCGACACCGAGCTGGCCAGCGCCCTGCAGATCGCGGCGATGCGGCTCGCACGCCGGCTCCGGGCGGAGCGGACGGACTCCTCGCTCACCCTCACCCAGCTGGCCGCCCTGGCCACGCTGCAGCGGCACGGCCCCCTGAGCCCCGGCGAGCTGGCCGCCCACGAGCGGGTCCAGCCCCCCTCGATGACCCGGGTGGTGGCTGTGCTGGAGCGGCGTGGCCTGGTGACCCGCGCCGCGCACCCGACCGACGGCCGGCAGGTCCTGCTGTCGGCCACCGCCGCCGCGCACCGCCTGCTGCTGGCCGACCGGCGGCGGCGGGAGGCCTGGCTGGTGGACCGGATGGCAGCGCTCAGCCCGGCGGAGCGCGCCGTCCTGCGCGAGGCGGCCCCTCTGCTGGAGCGGCTGGCCGTGTCGTGAGCCCCACGTTCCTCGCCCTCCGCGTCCGCAACTTCCGGCTGTTCGTCGCCGGCCAGCTGGTGTCGAACGCGGGCACCTGGATGCAGCGGGTTGCGCAGGACTGGCTGGTGCTGCAGCTGACCGGCGGGTCCGGGACGGCGCTGGGGGTCGTGACCGGGCTGCAGTTCCTGCCGATGCTGCTCTTCACCCTCTGGGGCGGGGTGCTGGCCGACCGGTTCCCCAAGCGGCGGCTGCTGGTGCTGAGCCAGGCGGCGATGGGCGTCCAGGCGCTCCTGCTCGGGCTGCTGGTCATCTCCGGGCTGGCCGAGGTCTGGCACGTCTACCTGCTGGCGTTCCTGCTGGGGACGGCGGCCGCGCTGGACACGCCCGTGCGGCAGTCCTTCGTCGTGGAGATGGTCGGCACCGACGACCTGCCCAACGCGGTCGCGCTCAACAGCGCCACCTTCAACCTCGGCCGGATGGTCGGACCCGCCCTGGCCGGGCTGCTGATCGCCGCGGTCGGGACCGGCCCCATCTTCTTGGTGAACGCGGCGTCCTTCGCCGCCGTCATCGGCTGCCTGCTGCTCATGCGCCCGGCGGAGCTGCGTCCGGCCGCCCGCGCCGCACGGGGCAGGGGGGCGCTGCGGGCGGGGGTGGCCTACGTCCGGCGGCACCGGGAGCTGACGCTGGTCATGGTCGTGGTCTTCGTCGTGGGGACCATCGGGTTCAACTTCCAGGTCACGATGGCACTGATGGGGACGGCGGTGTTCGGGGTCGACGCCCGGGAGTTCGGGCTGCTCGGCACCGCGTTCGCGGCGGGTGCCCTCGCGGGTGCGCTGCTGGCCGCCCGGCGCAGCGGCCGGACCGGCCGTCGACCGGGGCTGCGGCTGGTGCTGGCCCTGGCCGTGGCGTTCGGCGCTCTCGAGGCCGTGGCCGGACTGGCGCCGTCCTACGCCGCCTTCGTCGTCCTGCTCGTCCCCACGGGCCTGCTCGCGATCTGGTTCGCCACCTCTGCCAACGCCTACCTCCAGCTCGGCGCCGACCCGGGGGTCCGGGGCCGGGTGATGGCGATCTACACCCTCGTCTTCTTCGGCGGGACGCCGTTCGGGTCGCCGGTGATCGGCTGGCTGGGCGAGACGGTGGGGCCCCGCTGGACGCTGGTGGGCAGCGGCGCCGCGGTGGTCGTCCTCGTCACCCTCGCCGTGCTGGTCCTGGGCCGGGACCTCCCGCGGGTGCCCGGTGAGCCGTCCGGGGTACGCCAGGCGGTCACCGCGTAGTCGTCCGGCCGCGCTCCGTCATACCGCTTGACCGGGTCTCCCGGCGGGACGACGCTCGCCCCGAGGGGCCGCCCCTGAGCGGCCCAGTGGAGGGTCGTCATGCACCTGAACCGACTTGGGGCCCTGCGTCGGGCCGGCCTGGTGGCCGCCCTGGCGGGGGCGCTGGCGCTGGCCGCGCCGGGCGTCGCCGGCGCCACCGGCGGGCACCACGCCCCGCCGGCCCTGAAGGTGATGTCCCAGAACCTGTACCTCGGTTCCAGCCTGGAGCCGGCGCTCGTCGCGACGACGCCCGAGGAGTTCGTCGTCGGCGTGACGACGATCTGGCAGACCGCGCAGTTCACCAACTTCCCGGCCCGGGCCAAGGCCATCGCGGCCACGATCGACCGGGCGGACCCCGACCTCGTCGGGCTGCAGGAGGTCTCGAGGTGGACGCCGGTCGGCCCTGGCGCCCCCGCCGGCCTGGACTTCCTGGCGATCCTGCAGGCCGAGCTCGCCGCCCGGGGCCTGCACTACACCGTCGCGGCGGTGTCGGAGAACGCCAACATCGGTCCTGCGCCGCTGATCTGCGACTTCACCACCGGCGCCCTGTGCACCTACGCCCTGCAGTTCCAGGACCGCGACGTGATCCTGGTGAACCGGCACACCAGGGGCCTGGCCTGGTGGGGGGCGGCGAGCGGCCGCTACGTGAACCAGCAGCTGCTGCCCTCGCCGGTCGGCACGCTGTCCTTCGACCGCGGCTGGGCCTCGATCGAGGCGAAGTACTGGGGCCAGCGGTTCCGCTTCGTCAACACCCACCTGGAGACCGAGGACTACCCGGCGGTGCAGGAGGCCCAGGCCATGGAGTTCCTGGCCGGGCCGGCGAAGAGCCGGGGCCGGGTCATCGCCACCGGTGACTTCAACTCCGCCGCCGACGGCAGCACCACGGCGAGCTACCGGGCGCTGACCAGCAAGTTCCGGGACGCGTGGTGGGTGAACGGCGCTCGCAAGGGCTACACCTGCTGCCAGAACGGGACGCTGACCAACACCACGTCGGAGCTGCGGTCCCGGATCGACCTCGTCCTCACCCGCGGTGCCCGGACCCAGTCCGCCTGGGTGGTCGGCGCCCGGCCGTTCCAAGCGGTGCCACCGTTCTGGCCGTCCGACCACGCCGGCGTCGTCGCCGTCATGAAGCTCGTCTAGGCGGGACAGGAAGGGATCAGGACCCCGGCTCGTCCGGCCGGGTCTCCGTCAGGCGTCGCGCCCACGCGATCTGCCTGGCGGCGACCCGGCCGACCACCGGGGGCGACAGCCGTTGCAGCCGCCAGGTGGCCCGGGCGGAGGCCGGCGCCACGACCATCGCCTCGTTGCGGTCCACCCCGCGCAGGATGTCGCGCGCCAGCCGCTCGACGTCGTACAGCCCCCCGGTCTGCCGCTCGGCGAGCATGCGGACGTGGCCGGCCAGGCGGGCCTGCGGAAGGTCCTCGGGCCCGCCCTTGTCGAGGATCGCCGTGTCGGTGAACCCCGGGCAGGCGACGGTCACCCGGACGCCCTTGGGGGCAGCCTCCTGACGCAGCGCCAGGCTGAGGCCGACGACGGCGTGCTTGGTCGTGACGTACGGCGTCAGCAGGCCGAACGGCACGAGCCCGGCGAGGGACGCGGTGTTGACGATGTGCCCCGACCGCTGGGCGATCATCAGCGGGTAGGCGGCCATCACGCCGTGCACGACGCCACGCAGGTTGACGTCGATGACGCGGTCCCAGTGCGCGACGGTGAGCTCCTGGAGCTCCCCGCCGACGCCGATCCCGGCGTTGTTGACCATGATGTCGAGCCGGCCGTGCTCGTCCGCCGTCCGGTGCACGAGGTCGGCGACGGCGGCGGCGTCCCGGACGTCGAGGTGGGCCGCCTGGGCGACGCCCGGACCCTTGCCGGTGAGCCGCGTCGCCTCGCGCTCGGCGCCCGCGCCGTCGATGTCGGCCAGGACGACGACGTCCCCGCGGCGGAACATCGCGGTGCCGAGGGCCAGGCCGATGCCGGCGGCTCCTCCGGTGACGATGGCGACCTTGCCCATGACGACGTCCCTCTCGGTGCGGATGCGCTTGCCGTCACGCTAGTCCCCGCGGTCGGATGGGGTGTGCGGCTGTTCGTGGCGCTGGACCTGCCCGACCCGGTGCGGGCCGACCTGGCGGCGCTGGTGGAGCGGCTGCGCGCGGAGGCGCCGCCCGGCCTGCGCTGGCCCGCGCCGGAGCGGTGGCACCTCACGGTCGCCTTCCTCGGTGACGTGGACGACGCCCGGCAGGCGGCGCTGCTGCCCCGGCTCGCGCGCGTCGCCGGCCGGCACCCCGCGCTGCCGCTGCAGGTGGCCGGCGGCGGCCGCTTCGACGGGCGGGTGCTGTGGGCCGGCCTGGACGGCGACACGCAGGCGCTCGGACGGCTCGCCGCGTCGGTGGCGGCGCAGGCCCGGCACGCCGGGGTGCCCATGGAGGACCGCCCCTACCGGGCGCACCTGACGCTGGCCCGCAGCGACCGGCCGCGCGACCTGCGACCGCTGGTCGAGCGGCTCGCCGCCTACCGCGGCCCGCAGTGGACCGCCGACGCGATGCACCTCGTGCGCAGCGACCTCGGGCCGTCCCCGCGGTACCGGGTGCTGGGCAGCTGGGCGCTGACCGGGGCCGCGTAGCCTGGCCGCCATGGACCCGCGGACCCGGCGCGCCGTGACCCTGCTCGCGCTGGCCGGCCTCGTCGTCCTGGTGGCGGTGCTCTCCCTCGTCGG
>JALOLN010000316.1 GCA_025455945.1 Actinomycetes bacterium | reverse complement strand
CGTGCTCGTCGACGGGGCGCTGGCCCTCTACGTCGAGCGGGGCGGGCGGACGCTGCTGTCCTTCGCCGACGACCCGGACGTCGTCCAGCCTGCCGTCGACGCCCTGGCCCGGGCGGTCCACGACGGCCACCTCGGCAAGCTGCAGGTCGAACGGGCCGACGGCACCCCGATCCTGACCAGCCCGCTCGGTGCGGCCCTGGAGCGCGCCGGGTTCCACCCGACCCCCCGCGGGTTGCGGCTGCGGCGCTGAGGGGCCTTCCGCCCCTGGTCGGGGGTCGGGGCCGGGCGGGACGCTGACCCCGTCGGGCACCCACGGGGGACCCGCTCCCGGGGGCCGCCCGGGAGGCGTGTGATGAACGCCCGGTCATCCGTCAGCCCGCCCGCGCCAGCACCCGAGCGGCCGCCCGCCACGTCAGCGCGCCGGCACCGGTGGCGCCGCGGCGCCGGGTGGACGGCGCTCGTCCTCGGCGTCCTCGTCCTGATCGTCTACGGGCTGGGCGGGTGGTACTTCGCGGGCCAGATCCGCAGCGACGGACTCGCCGTCACCCACACCCCACCGGGCTACGAGGACCTCGTGGTCGCGGTGGACGCCGACACGGTCACCGTCCGCGCCCACGACGAGGGCCAGGACCAGCCCGGCGAGGTCGTGGGACTGTGGTGGTCCGGCGGTTATGCGCAGCTGGGGCCGGCCACGTCGACGGCAGGGACCGACCAGGTCCGCCCGGTGCGCGCTGTGCTGTGGGGCACGCTGCCCGGCGTCGGGACCTCGGTCGAGCTCGACGGGTTCGCGGTGCGCCCCGACCCGTCGGCGCTGAACCTGCCGTTCAGCGAGGTGCCGATCGCCACGCCGCTGGGCGAGGCCCCGGCGTGGCTGGTGCCCGGCGCGTCGGACACCTGGGCGGTCGTCGCCCATGGCCGTGGTGCCGAGCGCGCAGAAGCGCTGCGGGTCATCCCCACCCTTCACCGGGCCGGCCTCACGGTCCTCGACATCACCTACCGCAACGACGAGGGCGCCCCGCAGACCGACGGCCTGGCCCGCTTCGGCCAGGAGGAGTGGCCAGACCTCCAGGCGGCGGTGGTCTACGCCGTCGACCACGGCGCCGACGGCGTGGTCCTGTACGGGCTGAGCATGGGCGGCGGCATGGACCTGGCCTACCTGCTCCACGGGACGGCGGGGCTGGACGCCGTCCGCGGGGTGGTCCTCGACGCGCCGACGGCCGACTTCGGGGCGACCATCGAGCAGGCCGCCGACGAACGCACGCTCCCTCTCCTCGGGCTGCCGATCCCCGACTCGCTGGTGACGGTGGCGAAGTGGATCGAGTCGACCCGCGACGACGTCTCCTGGTCGCAGGTCGACTACGTGGCCCAGGCCGGTGATCTGCCGGAGATCCCGATCCTCATCCTGCACGGAGCCGACGACGCGCGGATCTACCCGGCCACCAGCCGGGCCCTGGCCGCGGCCCGGCCCGACCTCGTCACCCTGGTCGAGTTCCCGGACGCCGGCCACGTGCTGTCGTGGAACGCCGACCCGGGCCGCTACGAGGCCGAAGTGACCGCCTTCCTCGCGACGCTGAGCCCGTGACCTCACCGAGGTTCCCCGCACGCGGCGGGCGACGGGGTACGGTCGGCCCGTGCGCCTCACCGCCCGGGTCGACTACGCGCTGCGGGCCGCCTGCGAGCTGGCCGCCGCTGGGGGAACCCCCGTGTCGGTCGAGCGGATCGCGGCCACCCAGTCGATCCCGGCGTCGTACCTGGAGAACATCCTCGGCTCGCTGCGCCGCTCCGGCCTCGTCCACGGCCGGCGCGGACCGGAGGGCGGGTTCGTGCTGGCCCGGCCGGCCAAGGAGATCAGCCTGGCCGACGTGATCCGGGCGCTGGAGGGCCCGCTGGTCCACGTGCGCGGCGAGCGGCCGGACTCCGTCGCCTACACCGGCCCCGCCACCGGCCTGCAGCACGTCTGGGTCGCGCTGCGGGCGGCCGAGCGCACGATCCTCGAGCAGGTCAGCCTCGCCGACGTGGCCGCCGACCGGCTGCCGCGCAAGGTGCGTGCCCTCGCCGGGGACCCCGCCAACTGGGACTGACCGCCCGCCGGGGGGCGGGGGGGGAGCGCGGCTGCCAGCAGGTCGGCCTCGGCCCGGCACGTGACGACGTCGGCAGGCCGGGTGAGGTGGCTGGCCAGCCAGCGCAGCACCAGGTCGGTGGGGACCATCCCGTCCGAGCGGCCGGCAGCGGTCAGGGCCGCCCGGACGGCGTCCTGGGCGCGCCCCCAGGCGGCGCTGCCCTCGTCTCCGGCCAGCCGGACGAGCAGCTCCGGCTCGGCGGCGGCCAGGCGGCGGACGCCGGGGTGCTGACCCACGGCCGTCGCGGCGTCGGCCAGCGCGGCCCCGAGGTCGACGGCGGCAGCGCCGACGAGGGCCGCACCGGCCGCCTCGACCTCGCGCAGGGCCAGCGCCGACCACACCTCGCCCTTGGTGCGGAAGTGGTTGTAGAGGGTGGCCTTGGCAACGCCGCCGAGCGCGGCGATCTCGGCCATCGTCGTCCGCCGCGCCCCGTGCCGGACCAGGGCCTCCAGCGCACCGTCGAGCAGGCCGTCGCGGGTGCGTGCCATGGCGTTGCCGGCCCGCACGTGCAGGCCGCGGCCGTCGCCCACGGCCGGGTCAGGCCGCCGAAGCGACGACGGCCCCTTCGCCCAGGACCGGGGCGGTCAGCGCGGCCAACTCGACGAGGGCCAGCTCACCGCTGACCTCCCGCAGCACCGTGGACATGGGGACGTCGAGCGCGGTGCAGATCGCCGCCAGCAGCTCGCTGCTGGCCTCCTTCTGCCCACGCTCCACCTCGGACAGGTAGCCCAGCGAGACGCGGGCCGCCGCGGAGACCTCGCGCAGGGTGCGCCCTTGGCGCAGCCGCTGACGGCGCAGCTCGTCGCCGAGCAGCCGACGGAGCAGAACCATCGGACGCTCCCCCTCTCACGGACCTCGGTGGCGGGCGCCCGCCGAACCGGACGCCCTCGAAGACCACGGTACCGCCCGACACCGACAACGCACCCGGGCACACCGGTGGAGTCACCCGCTCGGCGGCTGACACGCCGGCCCCGCCGGCCCCGGCACCCCGAGCACGCAGCGGCGCAGCAGGTCCAGGGCGTGCACCGTGGCGAGGGTCCGGATGCGCTCCCGGTCCCCCCGCAGCACCGGTGCCGCCGTGCGCTGCAGCCCGGCCGGTCCGGCGACGGCCAGGTGCACGGTGCCCGGCGGATGGCCGTCCTGCGGGTCGGGCCCGGCCACGCCGGTGGTGGCCAGGCCGTAGGCCGCCGCGAGCCGGTCCCGGACGCCGTGCGCCATCGCGAGCGCCACCTCGGCCTGCACCGCGCCGCCGTCGTCCAGCAGGGCAGCCGGCACGCCCAGCAGCTCCCGCTTGGCGTCGGTCGCGTAGGCGACGACCCCGCCGCGCAGCACCGCCGAGGCGCCTGGGACGTCGACGAG
>JALOLN010000100.1 GCA_025455945.1 Actinomycetes bacterium | reverse complement strand
GGTCGTGCTCGGGGTGCGTGGCCTGCCGACGCCGCTGGCCGGCCTCGTGACCGCGGTCGGGCCGGACTGGGTCCTCGTCCGCGCCCCCAGCGGCGAGCAGTTGGTGCACCTGCTCGCGGTGGCGTGGCTGACGGGTCTGGGCCCACGAGCGGTGGAACCCGGGTCCGAGGGCAGCGTCGAGTCCCGGTTCGGCCTCGGCCCGGCCCTGCGCGCCCTGGCCCGCGACCGCGCGCACGTGCGAGCGGTCCTGACCGATGGCACCGCGTTCGGGGGGACCGTGGACCGGGTGGGGGCCGACCACCTCGAGCTCGCCGAGCACGCGGACGACGAGCCGCGCCGGCCCGCCGCGGTCCGCCAGGTGCGCGTGCTGCCGTTCGCCGCGCTGGCGGTGGTCCGCCCCGTCGAGCCGGGTCCGGCCGCAGCCGACTGGACCGACCAGGGCTAGGGGCGGTCGTCCTCGGCTGGTGGCTCCTCGCCACGGGCGAACGGATGGGAGTCGACGAAGTCGCGCGTCTCGTCGTAGAGCCGGGCGATGTAGGCCTCCAGCCGGGTGGCCTCCACCCGCCACACGCCCCGACCGCCGATCTTCACGGCCTCGAGGTCACCGTTGCGGACCAGCGCGTAGGCCTGCGCGGCGGAGATGTTGAGCACCTCGGCCACGTCGGCGAGGGTGAGGAAACGCGGGGCCACGGCGGCAGTGTGGCAGAGCCCGTGGGCAGGGTGGACTGCGCCGACCGGGTGGCTGTGGAGAACGCGGCGGTGGACCGGCGCCACCTGCGGCACCATGGGCGCCGGACGTGACGTCCGAGGCGTCGCCGTGGGGGGACCGTGGGGGGATCCGCCGTGCCAGGAGCTGTCGCACCGTCAGTGCCGTCTGCCGGGCCGTCGGCGGCGCAGCCGCCGGCGTCGCCGCCGGCCACCCGCCTGGCGCGGCCCCGCTGGCGGGACGCCCGGCTCATGCTCGGGGTGCTGCTCGTGCTCACCGCCGTGGTCGTCGGCGCCCGCGTGGTCGCCGCCGCGGACGACACCGAGCGGGTCTGGGTCGCCACCCGGGAGCTTGCGGCCGGGACCACGCTGACCGCGGACGACGTCGCCACCCGCGCGGTGCGCCTGGACTCGACGGCCCGGGCCTACCTCGGCGCCCAGGGTGCGGCGCCGGACGGCTACCTGCTCACCCGCCCGGTCGGTGCCGGTGAGCTCATCCCGGCGGCGGCGGTGGCGGCCCCCGACCGCGGTGCGGCCCGCCGGCAGGTCACCGTGCCGGTCGAGCGGTTCCACTACCCGGGAGACCTCGCCCGCGGGGCCCGGGTCGACGTCTACGTCACCCCGGCGGCGTCCGCCGGGGCTGCCGCCGCGGGCGCGCCCGGCTGGCCCGAGCCCAGGCTCGTGCTCGAGGCGGCCGTCGTCGCCGACGTCGAGCGGGAGTCGGGCCGGTTGGGGCCGACCGGCAGCGGGGTCGGCGTGGTGCTCTCGGTGGCCCCCGCCGAGGTCGCCGACCTCGTCGCCGCGATCCAGGCCGGCACGGTGGACCTTGTGCGGGTCCCGGCGGACGGCTGAGCGGTGTCCGTCCCCGTGCTGCTGGCAGTGACCGGCGCGAGCTACGAGGACGCCCTGGTCGACGCCCTCGGCCGGGCGCCCGGGCTGGTCGTCGTGCGGCGCTGCGTCGACCTGGCCGACCTGCTCGCCGCGGCCGCGACGGGCACGGCCCGCGCCGCCCTGGTGGACGCCGGGCTGCGCCGCCTGGACGCCGAGGCGCTGGCCCGGCTCGCCGCCGCCCGGGTCGAGGTGGTGGGGCTGGCCGCGCCGGGCGACGACGCGGGCGAGCGACGGCTGCGGCAGCTGGGCGTCTGCGCCGTGGTGCCTGCCGACGCCGGCCCCCCGGCGATGGCCGAGGCCGTGCTCCGCCGGCTCGACGGATCGGCGGACCGTGGGGCACCCGGTGGGCCAGGCCCCGAACCCACCCGGCCGGACGAGGATCCCGGCGGTGGGGCGGGATCCCTCCGCGGTCGGCTGGTCGCGGTCTGGGGGCCGACCGGCGCGCCCGGGCGGACCACGGTGGCGGTCACCGTCGCCGCCGAGCTGGCCCGTGCCGGGCTGCCGACGCTGCTGGCGGACGCCGACACCTACGGCGCCTGCGTCGGGCAGGTGCTCGGGCTGCTGGACGAGGCTCCGGGGCTGGCCGCTGCCGCCCGGACCGCGAACGCGGGCGGGCTGGACGTCGCGGCGCTGGCCCGGGCCGCCCGCGAGGTGGCACCCGACCTGCGGGTGCTCACCGGGGTGTCCCGGCCGGACCGCTGGACCGAGCTGCGCCCAGCGGCGCTCTCCGTCGTGTGGGAGCGGGCCCGGAGCCTCGCCGCCGTGACCGTCGTCGACTGCGGGTTCTGCCTCGAGCAGGACGAGGAGCTCGTGTACGACACCGCCGCACCCCGGCGCAACGGGGCCACGCTGGCCACCCTCGATGCCGCCGACGTCGTGCTGGCGGTCGGCGCGGCCGACCCCGTGGGCGTCCAGCGGCTGGTGCGCGCCCTGCCCGAGGTCCGCGGCCTGGCCCCGCAGGCCGAGCTGCGCGTCGTGCTGACCCGGGTCCGGCGCGGACCGGTGGGGTCGGAGCCACAGGCCCGCCTGACCGAGACGCTGGAGCGGTACGCCGGTGTGCACGGGCCGGTCCTGGTGCCGGACGACTCGGCGGCGTGCGACACGGCGCTGCGGCAGGGGCGCAGCCTCACCGAGGCGGTGCCGGCGTCCCCCGCGCGGCTCGCCCTCGCCCGGCTCGCCGCCGACCTCGCGACCCAGGGCGGCGCCCCCGGCCAGGGCGGCCCGCGGCGCCGGAGGTGGCTGCGCGTGGGGGCCTGATCAGGCGGCCCGTTCGCGGGGCAGGGCGAGTGTGGTGACCAGGCCGAGCAGAACCCAGGCGGCACCGGTCCACGCCACCAGCCTGGTCGCCGCGACGAACGCCTCCTCCACCGCCGGGAGGACCGCGGCCGCGTCCGGCCGCTGGGCCAGGGCGGGCAGGGCCTGCGAGGGGCGCTCCTTGACGGCGACGGCGACCTGCGCGGCCTCCGCCGCCGGGACGCCGGCCGAGGTGAGCCGGTCGGCCACCCCGGACCCGAGCGCGGTGAAGAGCACGGCGCCCAGGACCGCCGTGCCGAGCGCCGCGCCGACCTGGCGGGACGTGCTCTGCACGGCCGCGGCCTGCCCGGACTCCTCGACGGCGACGTCGGCGAGGATCACCCCAGTGAGCTGCGCGGTGGCCAGCCCCACGCCGGCGCCGTACAGGAACAGCCACGGCACCAGCCGCCAGCCGCTGATGCCCACGTCGACGGCCAGGCCGATGCCGACGATGCCGACGACCTCCAGCGCCAGGCCGAGGCGCACCACCGTCCGGCCGCCGCGGGCGTTGGCGATCCGGGCGGCGAACGGGCTGGCGAGGAACGTCCCCAGCGCCAGGGCGACGAGCAGGACGCCGGTGTCCAACGCCGAGTAGCCGAGCACCGTCTGCAGGTACAGCGGCAGCGCGAAGAGCAGGCCGAACTCGCCGAGCGCGACGATCAGCGCGGCGATGTTGCCGTACCGGAAGCTGGCGATGTCGAAGAGCGACAGGTCGAGGAGCGCGAGGTCGCCCCGGCTCAGCCGGCGGCGCTCGACCAGGACGAACCCGACCGCGCAGCCCGCCGCGAGGACGAACGCCACCCCGCTGGGGGAGACTGTGTCGAGCGGCCAGCGCAGACCCGCCGCCCCGAAGTCCGCGGTCGGCTGCCACCACCCGTAGCGCTGGCCCTCGATCAGGGCGAAGACCAGGGCGCCCAGCCCCACGACCGACAGCGCGGTGCCCGGGACGTCCACGCCGCGACGGGCCTGCGGGTCCCTGGTCTCGGGGACGTGCCGCAGCAGGCCGTACACGACGACCGCCCCGATCGGGACGTTGATGAGGAAGGCCCACCGCCAGGAGAACGACGTCGTGAGCCAGCCGCCGATGAGCGGTCCGAGCGCGGCGGCCCCGCCGATGGTGGATCCCCAGATGGCGAACGCGACGGCTCGGTCGCGGCCCTGGTACATCGCGTTGACCGTGGACAGGGACGCCGGGAGCAGCATCGCGCCCCCGACCCCCTGGAGGAACCGGCCGAGGATCAGCACGCCGGCGGACGGGGCGAGCGCAGCGACCAGGCTGGCCGCGACGAACGCCACGGTGCCAATGACGAAGAGTCGACGCCGGCCGACGATGTCCCCGACCCGGCCGGTGGTCAGCAGCAGCGACGCGAAGACCAGGGAGTAGATCGAGTTGACCCACTCGGCGTCGGTGACCGAGATCCCGATGTCGCGGATGATCGAGGGGATCGCGACGTTGACGATCGTCGCGTCCACGATGATCATCGCGACGCCCAGCGCGATGAACGGCATGGGCGTCCAACGGCTGCGCCCGGCCACGGACTCGGTCAGGGGCCCGCTCGGTCCGCTGCTCGGCACGACGCGGGGACGCGCTATCGGGGCGGCAGGTGCTTGCCGAGCTCGGCGCGTGCCACGGTGCGCAGGTGGACCTCGTCGGGGCCGTCGGCGATCCGCAACGTCCGGAGCCCCGCGTAGAAGGCCGCCAGCGGGGTGTCGTCGCTGACCCCGGCCCCACCGTGCACCTGGATCGCCGCGTCGGTGACGTCGCAGGCGACCTGCGGCACCACCGCCTTGATCGCGGCGACCTCCGCCCGGGCGGCCGACGCCCCGACGGTGTCGATCAGCCAGGCGGTGCGCAGCACGAGCAGGCGGGCCTGGTCGATGGCCAGCCGGGCACGGGCGATCTGCTCCTGCACGACGCCCTGCCGGGCGAGCGGCTTGCCGAACGCCTCCCGGGCGATCGCCCGCTGGCACATCAGCTCCAGCGCCCGCTCGGCCATCCCCAGCGCCCGCATGCAGTGGTGGACGCGCCCCGGGCCGAGCCGCTCCTGGGCCAGCCGGAAGCCGTCACCCTCGCCGGCGAGGAGGTTCGTCACGGGCACCCGCACGTCGCGGAGTACCACCTCGCCGTGGCCGTGCTGGTCGTGGTAGCCGAAGATCGGCACCGACCGGACGACGTCGACCCCGGGGGTGTCCACCGGCACGAGCACCATCGACTGCTGGTGGTAGGCGTCCGCGTCCGGGTTGGTGCGGCCCATCACGATCATGATCGTGCAGCGGGGGTCGGAGATCCCCGTCGTCCACCACTTGTGGCCGTTGATGACGTAGTCGTCGCCGTCCCGGACGATCGACGTGCGGATGTTGCGCGCGTCGGAGGAGGCGACCTCGGGCTCGGTCATGGCGAAGGCGGACCGGATCCGGCCGTCGAGCAGCGGCTCGAGCCACTCCCGCTTCTGGTCCGGGGTCCCGAACAGGTGGAGCAGCTCCATGTTCCCCGTGTCGGGCGCGGCGCAGTTGAGCGCCTCGGGGGCCAGCTCGGGGGAGCGGCCGCTGATCTCGGCCAGGGGGGCGTAGTCGAGCACCGAGATGCCGGCCACGTCCGGGAGGAAGAGGTTCCACAGCCCGCGCGCCCGCGCCTCCGCCTTGAGCTCCTCCAGCACGGGCGGCACGCCGTGGACCTGCCCGGCGGCGGCGAGCTCGGCCCGCTGCTGCGCGTAGACGGCCTCGGCGGGGTACACCCGCTCGGCCATGAACGCCGTCAGCCGGTCCATGAGCTCGGCGGCCCGCGGGCTGGGTGCGAAGTCCATCCGTTCGCCCTCCTAGGATCGTGGGGTGGCCGAATCCGTCGCCCCCGCAGTCGACCCTACGGCGCTGGAGAAGTGGCTGGCGACCGCCCTCCCCGGACGGGGGGACGTGGAGGTCGACCCGCTCGGCGAGGGGCACAGCAACCTCACCTTCCTGGTCCGCCGGGGCGCCGACGTGTGGGTGCTGCGGCGCCCGCCCCTGGGGCCGCTGCTGCCCACTGCCCACGACGTCGTGCGTGAGTACCGGGTGCTGACCCTGCTGTCGGCCGCCGCCACGCCGGTGCGGGTGCCGCGCGCGGTCGCGGTGTGCCGGGACGAGACCGTGCTCGGGGCGCCCTTCTACCTCATGGAGCGGACCGAGGGCGTCGTGGTCCGCGACCGGCTCCCGGACTGGCTCGCCGACCCGGCCGACCAGCGGACGCTCTCCCTCGACGTCGTGGACACCCTGGCCGAGATCCATGCCGTCGACTGGCAGCCCTTCGTCGACGCCGGCATCGGCAAGCCCGGCGGCTACCTCGAGCGCCAGCTCCGCCGGTGGGTGGGGCAGCGCGAGGGGATCCAGAGCGCGGTCGCCGCCGCGGGAGGCACCGCGCGGGAGCTGCCCGACTACGACGCCGTCCGCGACTGGCTGCGCGCCCACCTGCCCGCCGAGGCGGCGCCCGCGGTCGTCCACGGCGACTACAAGCTGGACAACTGCATCGTCGGCCCCGGCGCGACGCCGGCCGTCGCCGCGGTCGTCGACTGGGAGATGGCGACGGTGGGCGACCCGCGCGCCGACCTCGGCTACCTGCTGTCGTTCTGGCCGGAGCCGGGCGAGCCGTTCCCCCTCGCCGACCTCGTCGCGCACGGACCGGGGTTCCCGGACCGGGCCACGATGGTCTCCCGCTGGGCGGAGCGCACCGGCCGCGACCCGGGCGACCCCCGGTGGTTCGTCGCCCTCGCGATCTGGAAGCTGGCGATCCTGCTCGAGGCCTCCTACCACCGCTGGCTCGCGGGCATGGCCGACGACCCGTTCTTCGCCACGCTGGACACCGGCGTGCCGGGGCTGCTCGCGCACGCGCGGGAGGTGTGCGGTGCCTGACACCGCCCAGCTGCGGGGCTTGGTCGTCGACTGGGGCGGGGTGCTCACGACCGACCTCGGCGTGGCCATGGCGGCCTGGGCGGAGGCCGACGAGATCGACATCGAGCACTTCCGGCAGGTGATGGTGGACTGGATGGGGGCCGCGGTTGGCGCTGAGGCCCGGCTCAACCCCGTGCACGCCTTGGAGCGCGGGGAGCTGGAGGTCCCGGACTTCGAGCGCCGGCTGGCCGCCGTGCTCACCACCCGGTCCGGTGCGCCCGTCTCCCCGGACGGGCTGCTGCGCCGGATGTTCGAGCGGTTCGAGCACGCCCCGGACATGGCGGGCCTGGTCCACCGG
>JALOLN010000315.1 GCA_025455945.1 Actinomycetes bacterium | reverse complement strand
GCGACAGCACCCGCGGCCGGCCGAGCCCGAGCTCGCGGGCCACCTCGGCCACCTCGTCGCCGTCGCCGCTGCGCCGCGCCGTGCCGTGGTACCCGGGCTCCAGGCGCGGGTCGTCCGCCGGGGCCGGGAGCAGGTCGCCCACGCCGAGGTCGCCCGGGCGCAGCCGCTCCGCCCACGGCACCCACGGCGGGGCCACCAGCGCGTCCGGCCCGGGCAGCAGGCACACCTCGTCGACCGTCACCGCCTTCGCCCGGGAGGCGCGGGCGACGGTCACCGCCCAGTGCCAGCCCACGTAGCCGGGGGCCAGCGCCGCGAAGCGGTGGGTGACCACCCGGTCGTCGTCCGCGGCGGTGCCGAGGTGCTCCCCCACCCCCGCGGGGCCGGCCTGTTCCAGGGCGGCGGCCCGGGCCAGGTCGACGGCCTCCGCGCAGCCGGCGTCGAGGGTCGGAGTCCGGGTCCGGGTCGCAGCGCTCACGAGGGCTGAGGGTAGCCTCCTGAGCGGCACCGAACACCGCCCCATCCGGTCACATCCCGGCACGTCCCGCCACGGAGGCTTCGATGACCAGGCGACGCACCGCTCCGCTCGTCGGCCTGTCGGCACTGGCCGTGCTCGCGCTCAGCGGCTGCGAGCAGCCCACCCCGGGTGTCACGGCGTGGTCGGGCCGCACGTCCGAGCACACCGAGGCGGTCTGCTGGTCGCGGGACGCCGCGACGAAGGTCGACGCGGAGGCGTGCGCGCAGGCGGCGAAGCAGGACACGGTCCCGCGGATCGAGGTGGTCCCGGGCAGCACGGTGGGCATCAGCGTCGACCCCGAGCTGGCCGAGAAGGGCTGGTTCCCGACGATCGGTGACTCGCGGCTGACCGTCGACCCGGTGACGCGGACGTACTACCGGTTCGCGCTGTCCGAGCAGAACCTCAGCACCGACCTCGAGCTGCGCGTGCTTGCCCTCGGGGAGGACACCGCCACCGTCCGCGGGCTGTGGGTGTTCCAGCTCACCCGGGCGGGGTAGCCGACGGTCAGTGCTCGAGGTCGTCGGCGACCGCCCGCAGGACGGCGGCGACCTTGCGGCCCTCGGCGTGCGAGGGGTAGCGGCCGCGGCGCAGGTCGTTGCCGGTGTGGTCGAGCAGCTTGATGAGGTCCTCGACGATCACCGCGAGGTCGTCGGGCGAGCGCCGCTTGGCCCGCGCCACGCTGGGCACCGGCTCCAGCACCCGCACCGACAGCGCCTGCTCGCCGCGCCGGCCCTCGGCGACCCCGAACTCCACGCGCGTCCCCGCGCGCAGCGCCTCGACGCCCGCGGGCAGCGCGCCCTTGGGCACGAACACGTCGCCGCCGTCGTCCCGGGAGAGGAAGCCGAAGCCCTTCTCCGGGTCGTACCACTTGACCTTGCCGGTGGGCACGTCGGACCTCGTCACGGATGGGGATGGATGGGGGCACCAGGGTAGCCGCCCCGGGGGGACCTAGGCTCGGTCGGATGAGCACCGTCCCGCGCAGCCTCGCCGACGCCCTGCGCGCCGCGCCGGACGACGCCCTCGCCGCGCTGCTGCGGGACCGGCCGGACCTGCTCACCCCCGTCCCCGCGGACCTGGCCCAGCTCGCGGCGCGCGCCGCCACCGCCCCGTCGACTGCCCGGGCCCTGGACCGCCTGGACCGGTGGACCCTGCAGGTCCTCGAGGCCGCCTGCGTGCCGCCGGAGCCCTTCACCCGCGCGACGCTGGTCGGCCTGCTCCGCGGCGACGGCGTGCGCCCGGACGACGTCCGCACGGCGGTGGACCGCCTGCTCGGCCTCGCCCTGCTCTGGGCCGCCGGGCCGGACCTGCACGTGCTCGGCGCCGTCCGGGACATGGTCGGGCCCGCCCCGCCCGACCTGGACGCCGCCGAGGAGGTGCTCGCCGACCCCGCCCGGGTCCGGGCGCTGCTCGCGCAGGCGCCGGCCGGCGTCACCGACCTGCTCGACCAGCTCACCTGGGGCCCCCCGACCGGGTCGGTGGGCAACGCCGACCGCTCGGTGCGCGCAGCGGCCGCGTCCTCCCCCGTGGACTGGCTGCTGGCGCACGGACTGCTGGCGGCCGCCGACCGCTCGACCGTCGTCCTGCCCCGCGAGGTGGCCCTGGTGCTGCGCGGCGGACGGGCGCTGGCCGAGCCGCAGCCCCGGCCCCCCGCCGTGCCCGTCTCGGCGACCCGCGACGAGCAGCTGGTGGACCGGACGGCGGGGCAGCAGGCGCTCACCGCCGTCCGGGCCGTCACCGACCTGCTGGAGACCTGGGCGGTGGACCCGCCGGGCGTGCTCCGGGCGGGGGGTCTCGGGGTCCGCGAGCTGCGGCGGCTGGCCACGGTGCTGGACGTCGAGGAGTGGGTGGCCGCCGCCCACGTCGAGGTCGCCCACGCCGCCGGGCTGCTCGGCCGCAGCGACGACGCCGACCCGGTGTGGCTGCCGACGCCGCGCTACGACCTGTGGCGCAGCCGGACCACCGCGGAGCAGTGGGCGGAGCTCGTCGCGGCCTGGCTCACCACCACGCGCACGCCGGGTCTGGCCGGCGGCCGCGACGACCGCGACAAGGTGGTCGCAGCCCTCGGCCCCGACCTCGACCGGCTGCTGGCCCCGGAGGTCCGGCACGGCACGCTGGCCGTGCTGGCCGGGCTGGCACCCGGCAGCGTCCCGGACGCCGATGGTGTCGTCGCCGCGCTGGCCTGGCGGCACCCGCGCCGGCCGTCGCGGCTGCGGGCTGACCTGGTGCGCTGGACGCTGCGCGAGGCCGACCTGTTCGGGCTCACCGGACTGGGCGCGCTGACGGCACCCGGTCGGGCCCTGGCGGCCGAGGGGCCGAAGGCAGCCGCGCAGGCACTGGCCCCGCTGCTCCCCCGGCCGCTGGACCACGTGTTGCTCCAGGCCGACCTCACCGCCGTCGCCCCCGGTCCGCTGGAGGCCGACCTCGCGCACGCCCTCGGGCTGATGGCCGACGTGGAGTCCCGCGGCGGCGCCACCGTCTACCGCTTCTCGGAGCCGTCGGTCCGCCGCGCCCTGGACGCCGGTCGCACCGCGGCCGACCTGCATGCGCTGCTCGCGGCGCACTCCCGCACCCCGGTGCCGCAGCCGCTGACCTACCTCGTCGACGACATGGCCCGCCGGCACGGCCGGATCCGGGTCGGCACCGCGGCCGCGTACGTCCGGGCGGACGACGAGGGGGTCCTCGCCCAGCTGCTCGCCGAGCGCCGGGCCGGGGAGCTGCGACTGCGGCGGCTCTCCCCGACGGTGCTCGCGGCGCAGGCACCCGTCGACGTCGTCCTGGACCGGCTGCGCGCCATGGGCTACGCGCCGGCGGCCGAGACCGCGGACGGCGACGTCCTCGTGCGACGTCCGGACGCCCGGCGCACCCCCGCTCGGCAGCCGCCGCCGAGGCTGGTCGGCGAGCCTCCCCCGCCGGGGGAGACGCTGCTGGCCGCGGCGGTCCGTGCGCTGCGCGCGGGCGACCGGGCCAGCCGGTCGCCACGGGGCCGTGTCGTCGCCGGGCGGGCGGCACCGACGGCCCTGCCCCGCACGGCCGCCGCGCAGACCCTGGCGCTGCTGCAGGACGCGGTGGACGACGGCCGGCCGGTCTGGATCGGCTACGCCGACACCCACGGCG
Source organism: Actinomycetes bacterium (assembly GCA_025455945.1). Taxonomy (GTDB): domain Bacteria; phylum Actinomycetota; class Actinomycetes; order Prado026; family Prado026; genus Prado026. The sequence continues at coordinate 548 of JALOLN010000315.1, read as the reverse complement.
GCGTCACCGGACGGGTCGTCGACCCGGTGCGCCTGGCCGGCGGCTACCTCACGGCCTACGACCACCGCCACGCGGAGGTGCACACCTTCGCCGTCCACCGCATCACCGGCGTCGCCGAGCTGGACGCGAGCTGACAAGGTGGGGAGCTAGCCGGCCAGCCAGGCCAGTCCGACGGCGTAGGCGACGAGCAGCAGGACGCCCTCCCGCCGGGACACCCGCAGCCGACGACCCATCACCGCCCAGCCCAGGCCCACGAGGACGACGAGGAGCACGACACCTCGGCGGATCACGTCGTCGACCACGAGCCCACCGCCCGCCACGGCGACCAGGGCCGCGACGACGAGGCTGTTGAACAGGTTGCTGCCGAGCACGTTGCCCACGAGCAGCTCGTCCTCGCCGCGGCGCACCGCCGCCACCCCGGTGGCCAGCTCCGGCAGCGACGTCCCGACCGCGACCAGGGCGAGACCGACGAGCCCCTCAGCGAGCCCGAGCTCCTCCGCCAGGCCGGTCGCGCCCAGCACGATCGCCTGGGCGCCGACCAGGGTTCC
>JALOLN010000013.1 GCA_025455945.1 Actinomycetes bacterium | reverse complement strand
CACCGGCCGGCATGCCCTTCGTTGGATCGGTGACCCGGTAGCGCGTGAGCAGGGTGCGGATGGCGCCGAGGTGCTTGGTCTCGGCGGCTGAGATCCGGTCGAAGCGGCCGTCGTCGTAGCGGGCGGCGAAGGCGACGTACAGGTCGTGGGCAAGCTTCTCCTCCTCCGCCATCGAGGCCATCGCCGCACGCTGGACCGTGGTCAGCGTGCCGGAGGAAAGCACCGCGGCGTGGCCCGCGGACCGACCGAGACCCTTGCCGGCGGCCGGCCCCGCCTGCGTCCCGGCCCCGACCCCGTGGCGGTGGGCGCTGACCTCCACCCGGTCCGAGTCGACGGAGTCGGTAGCGACCACCGCGACGGCCACGGCCGCACCGGTGGCGGCAACGACGGCGATGACGGGAGTGGCTCTCATGGTGGGCTCCGGTGGTGGTCGACTGCATGAGCAGCGTCAGCGTCGCGCCCGCGCTCGGCGGGCGTGTGCAGGGTGTGTGGAGGCGGTGTGGAGACGCCTCGGGGGAGGCTCGCGGGAGAGGATCGATGAGTCACCATGGAGGCGTGGCGACGGTCCTGGTGGTTGAGGACGAGAAGGACATCCGCGAGGTTCTGCGCCGCTACCTCGAGCGTGCCGGGCATGCCGTCCTGACCACGGGGTCGGGCGCTGAGGCGCTGCGGATCCTCCGCGGTCCGGGCGTCGACGTGCTGCTGCTCGACCTGGGCCTTCCGGACGTCGACGGGGTGGAGATACTCCGTGAGGTGCGCCGGTCCGGCCGGCTCCCCGTGCTCGTGCTCACCGCGCGCAGTGACGTCGAGGACCGGATCCGTGGTCTCGAGCTCGGTGCCGACGACTACGTGACGAAGCCCTTCAGCCCGCGCGAGGTGACCCTGCGGGTCCAGGCCGTCCTGCACCGCAGCGAGCACGGTCCGGACGAGGGAGACTCCACCTGCTACGGCGGTGGCCGGTTGCTGATCGACGAGCCCCGGCACGAAGCCACCCTGGATGGCACCCGGCTGGACCTCACTCCGACCGAGTGGGGGATCCTGTTGGCGCTCGCCGCCTCGCCGGGCCGGGTGTACTCACGCTACGAGCTGGTCAACAGGGTCCGTGGGTACGAGTTCGCCGGCTATGAGAGAACCATCGACTCGCACGTGAAGAACCTCCGCCGGAAACTTGGGGTGCCCGACCTCGTGGAGACAGTTGTCGGTGTGGGGTACCGGCTGGGCTGGGCGCGTGACCGCTGAGCCGCACGGGTCCCCGGGGGGACTCGGCCCCCTCGGGCGGCGGCTGCTGGCGGCGTTCGCCGCCGTCGCCGTCGCCTCGATCGGGCTGGTGACCGTCGCGGCCTTCGTCGGCACCAGCCGTGGGCTGGAGCAGGCGACGGCGGAGAGTCGTGACCAGGTGCTTGCACGGGTCACGCGGGCGGTGACCGACGCCTACGTCGAGGCCGGCGGATGGGACCAGGCAGACCTCCGCCCCGCGGTGGCCATCGCGACCGCCGCGGGCGCCCGCCTGGTGGTGGTTGACTCCGCCGGCACTGTTGTGCTCGGGCAGGACGGACAGGGCCGGCCGGCCGGCGGGAGCGGCCGGTCGATCCGCCGGGTGGACCCACCGGGACCGGCCGGCTCCGGTGGGCCCGGGGGCTCCGGGGGCTCCGGGGGCTCCGGGGGCTCCGGGGGGCGAGTCGCTCCGACGCGGTCCCCGACCCCGAGCCGGTCGGGTGCTGGCAGCACAGCGGCGCCGAGCACGTCAGCGCCTCGGCCACCCGCGCGGACCCCGGCACCGGCTCCGGCACCGACAGCTGTCGTCCCCGTGGTGCCGTCGGGACCCGCGGTGGGGCGCCCCGTCAGTGGGCCGGTGGTCGTGGAGGGCGAGACCATCGGCACGGTCCGGCTGCTCTTCGGCACGTCGGCGTCGTCATCCGCCAGGTCCGTCGCGTGGTGGTGGATCGCGCTGGCCGCCGCTTTGGCCCTGGTGCTCGCTCTGGTGGCCGGCTGGTGGGTGACCCGTCGACTGGCGCGCCCCCTGACGTCCGTGGCGGCGACCGCCCGGGCCTTCGCCGGGGGGGACCGCACGGCACGGACGGGGGGCGCCGGCCCAGGGGAGATCGGAGACGTTGCGCGCGCGCTGGACGAGATGGCCGACGAGGTCGTGCGCAGCGAGCAGGGCCGCCGGCAGATGGCCTCGGACGTCGCCCATGAGTTGCGCACGCCGCTGGCCGCGCTGCAGGCGGGGCTGGAGGAGGTCCGTGACGGACTGGTCGATGCCGACGCTGCGGTCCTGGCCGGGCTGCACGACCAGTCGCTACGGCTGGCCCGCCTCGTCGACGACCTGGCCGCCCTGTCGACGGCAGAGGCCGGCGGTGCCGTGCTGCTCTCTCCACAGGTCGTGGACCTGGCCGAGGTCGTGCGCTCCGAGACCGCGGCGCACGAGGCCCGGCTACGCGCAGCGGAGGTGGCCGTCGTCGTGCGGACCACGGGATCGGTGACCGTCGAGGCGGATCCGGATCGGCTGCGCCAGGTGGTCGCCAACCTGCTGTCCAACGCTGCGCGGTACTGCCGAGCGGGCGACCAGGTCGAGGTCCGGGTGGCGACGACGGGTGATGCCGCTGTCCTCACCGTGGCCGACACGGGACCGGGGATTCCCCGAGACGAGATCCCCCACGTGTTCGACCGGCTCTGGCGGGGCCGTGCCGGCGGGGACGTGCGGGGCTCGGGGATCGGGTTGGCAGTGGTCCGGGAGCTGGTGACGGCTCATGGCGGCACGGTCCGGGCGGAGTCCGACGGACGGTCGGGCACCACGTTCCAGGTGGAGCTGCCCGTCGCCCGCCCTGCTGCGGCGGGCACACCGCGTCCGTGACCGGTGGACGAGGACGACCGGCGTAACCTGGGTCGGGGTTTGGTGGACGCCTCCTCCGGGCAGACCGACGTGTTGCCGGTGCGCACCGAGGAGCTTGACCGGCCGGAAGGGACCACCACCATGAAGACCCGCGCCTATCGCACGCGGCTGTTCGCCCTCGGGCGGGCGCTGACGGCTGCCTTCCGGCCGGGCGCCGGCGGGCTGCGCGTCCAGCTGGCCGCCACCTGGCGGATGCTCAGGGCCGCGACGGCGGGTCGTTACCCGGGCCTGAGCCGCGGCACGCTGGCGCTGCTCGCCCTGGCGGCGCTGTACGTCGTCTCGCCTATCGACTTCGTTCCTGAGGCGCTGCTGTCGGTGCTCGGCGTCCTCGACGACGCCGCCGTGGCGGTCTGGCTCGCCGGGACGTTGGCGTGGGAGACCGAGCGGTTCCGGGCCTGGGAGGCTGTCCCGCCGGCGCCCGGTGGCCCGACCGGTGCTCGAGTCGTCCCGGGCGACGTCGTGCGACCCGACCCGCGGTGACCATCGGCCCTAACCGGACTCGGGCAGATGCGCGAGCCTTCGCCTAGTCGTTCGCGGAGAGCGGGGTGGTCGTCATGTCCGGGAGGCGGACCATCGGCCCGGTTGACACCATCTGGCTGAACATGGACCGGCCCAACAACCTCATGGTCATCGACTCGATCACGTGGTTGGACGGCGCGGCGGACTGGGAACGGTACAAAGCCGTCGTCAAGCGGCGAATGGTGGACCGCTACCCGGTGTTCAGCCAGATCCCGATCCCCGCGCACACGCCGATCAGCCTGCCACACTGGGAGGACGACCCCGCCTTCGACCTCGAGCGGCACTTCGTGAACGTGACGCTGCCGGCCCCGGGGGACCGGGCGACGCTGCAGCGCTACATCGAGCAGCAGATGCACGTGCCCTTCGACCGCAGCCACCCGCTGTGGGAGGTGCACCTCATCGACGGGTTCGAGACCGGGTCGGCGGTGCTGAGCCGGTTCCACCACTCCCTTGCGGACGGCATCGCCCTCACCCAGGTGCTGCTCTCCCTCACCGACGAGACCTCGACCGGAGACCTCGAGGAGCTCGAGGAGCCAGGAGCTGACGAGCCGGCGGCGCACGCCCGCCGGGGCGGCCTGCTCGGGGCGGCGTCCTCGGTGACCGGCTTCGCGTCGTCCGCGCTGCGCGAGTCATGGCACCTGCTCGGCGACCTGCCGCACCTGGCCAACCCCTCGCACGTCGTCGACGCGGTGTCGCTGGCAGCGGACACCGGGCTGATCGCGAACAAGCTGCTGCTCGGCTCCAACCCGCCGACGCCGATCAGCGGCACGCCGGGCATCCCCAAGCGGGCGGTGTGGGCGGAGCCGCGGGACCTGGGCCCCCTGAAGAAGGTCGGGAGGCTGTCCGGGGCGACGCTCAACGACGTCCTGGTGGCGGCGGTCTCCGCGGCGATCAACCACTACCTCGTCGACTCCGGCGCGGAGGCCGTCGACCTCAGCACGATGGTCCCGGTCAACGTGCGACCGCTGGACAAGCCGCTGCCGCGTGAGCTGGGCAACCAGTTCGCCCTCGTCCTGCTGCCGCTGCCGACCGGCAACCACGCACCGCTCGAGCGGTTGGCCGAGGCCAAGCGACGGATGGACTCGATCAAGGACTCCCCGGAGGCGACGCTCACCTTCGGGCTCATCTCGGCGATCGGACGGACCAACCCGGAGATCGAGCGGCGGCTGGTGAACTTCTTCTCCGCCAAGGCGATCGGGGTGACCACGAACGTCATCGGCCCGAAGAGCACCCGGTACATCGCAGGGACGCGGATCGTGGGCACGCTCGGCTGGGTCCCCGGGTCCGGCGACCAGACCGTGGGCGTGTGCATCTACAGCTACGACGACAGGGTGCACGTCGGGTTCAAGACGGACGCGACGGTCGTCCCGTACGCCGAGAAGCTCGTGCACGCCTTCGACCACGAGATGGACGAGCTCGTCCGTATCGCGCACGCCGCCTGAGCGACGTCCGGGTCAGCAGCCCGAGGGCACCGGCGTCGGGGCGAGGGCGGCGGCGGCCTCGGCGGGGGTCGCCAGGCCGACGAACGCCGCGCCGAGAGCGAGGTCGACCGTGGCGTCGGCCCGGGTGTCCGCGACGAGGGTGGCGCCGCGGACCTGGGCGGCGACGACCTTGGCCTGCGCAGCCCCCTTGGGGCCGTGGCGCACCTCGGCGCTGACCGCGACCGCCGCGTCCTTGGGGTCGTTCGCCACCCGGCCGACCCTGAACCCCCGCTTGGCCAGGTCCGTGGCGGTCGTCCGGGCCAGGCCGGCCCGGTCAGTGGCGTTGTAGACGTTCACCGTGATCGCCTTCGGCGCGGGCAGCGGAGCCGGGGTGACCCCGCTCGGGGGGCAGGACACGGTGGGGGTCGTGGTCGGCTGCGCGGTGTCGCCACCCGGCCCACCGGAGAACCACCAGCCCGCGGTCAGTCCGACGGCCAGCGCTACGACGGCCACCAGCGCGAAGGGCAGCAGGCCGCCGCGGCGGCGCGCCCCGCCGGTGGGGCTGAGGGTGGTCATCGGTCTCCCTCGAGGTCGAGCACCCGGGCGTGCAGCACGAGCCGCTGCTGGAGGGCGGCCCGGATCGCCCGGTGCAGCCCGTCCTCGAGGTACAGCTCGCCGTGCCACCGTACGACGTGGCAGAACAGGTCACCGTAGATCGTCGCGTCGTCGGCGAGCAGCGTGTCGAGGTCGAGCGCCCGCTTGGTGGTGACGAGGTCGCCGAGGCGGACCTGCCGCGGCGGGATCGCGGCCCAGTCGCGCTGGGTGAGGCCGTGGGCGGGGTACGGGCGGCCGTCGCCGACGCGCCGGAAGATCACGCGGAGGATGCGAGATTCGAACTCGCGAGGGGTTGCCCCCAACACGCTTTCCAAGCGTGCGCCCTAGGCCACTAGGCGAATCCTCCGCCGGAGAGGCTACCGGGGCGCCGACCCCGGGCGAAAACCCGCGGCCCCCCGACGTCGGGCGGCCGGTAGACTGCGGGCTGACCCCCCGTGCGGTGTCATCTCGTGAACTCCCCCAGGGCCGGAAGGCAGCAAGGGTCAGCGGGCGCTGGCAGGTGTGCGGGGGGTCCTCTCGTGGGCGGCCCCGGCTAGGGTCGGGGGGTGTCCCTCGCCCTGTACCGCCGCTACCGGCCGGAGACCTTCGCCGAGGTCATCGGCCAGGAGCACGTGACCGTTCCCTTGCAGCAGGCGCTGGCCAACGACCGTGTCACGCACGCCTACCTCTTCAGCGGCCCGCGCGGGTGCGGCAAGACGACCTCCGCCCGGATTCTCGCCCGGGCGCTGAACTGCGAGCAGGGCCCGGCGCCGGAGCCGTGCGGAAAGTGCGGGTCGTGCCACGACCTGGCGCGGGACGGTGCCGGCAGCCTCGACGTCGTGGAGATCGACGCGGCGTCCCACGGCGGCGTCGACGACGCGCGGGACCTGCGGGACCGCGCCTTCTTCTCGCCCGCGTCGTCGCGCTTCAAGATCTACATCATCGACGAGGCGCACATGGTCTCGCGCGAGGGCTTCAACGCCCTACTCAAGGTCGTCGAGGAGCCCCCGCCGCACCTGAAGTTCATCTTCGCCACGACGGAGCCGGACAAGGTGCTCGGCACCATCCGCTCCCGTACCCACCACTACCCGTTCCGGCTCGTCCCGCAGCGGACGCTCACCGCCTACCTCGAGCAGATCTGCCGGTCGGAGGGGGTGGACGTCGGGCCCGGCGTCTTGCCCATGGTCGTCCGGGCCGGTGCGGGGTCGGTGCGCGACGCCCTGTCCGTGCTCGACCAGCTCATCGGCGGCGCGGGCCCGGAGGGGGTCACCCACAGCTACGCCGCGACGCTGCTCGGCTACACCGACGCGGCGCTGCTCGACGACGTGGTGGACGCCCTCGCCGCGGGGGACGGCGCGACGGTGTTCGGCATGGTGGACCGGGTCGTCGAGAGCGGCACGGATCCTCGGCGGTTCGTCGCCGACCTGCTGGAGCGACTGCGCGACCTGATCATCCTCCAGGCGGTGCCCGAGGCGGCCGCCCGGGGGCTGCTGCACGCGCCGGAGGACCAGGTGGCCCGGATGCAGGCCCAGGCGGGCCACTTCGGTCCCGCCGAGCTGGCCCGCGCCGCTGAGGTGGTCAACGCGGGGCTCACCGAGATGCGCGGTGCGACCGCCCCGCGGCTGCAGCTGGAGCTCATCTGCGCACGGGTGCTGCTGCCCGGCGCGGACGGCGACGCCGAGCGCGCGATGGGCGCCCGGCTGGACCGCCTCGAGCGCCGCTTCGCGATCGGTGGGGCGCCCCCGGCTGCGCCGCCCGCAGCGCCCGCTGCTGCGCCTCCAGATGCAGGACCGAGGGCGCCGGCACCACCCGCGCCCGCACCGACGGTGCCCGAGGCGCCGGTGCCCGCGCCGCCGGCACCGGGACCGGCCGACGGTCTCGACGTCCACGCCGTGCGGCGGATGTGGCCGGACATCCTGGCCGAGGTCAAGAACCGACGGCGGGTCGCCTGGATGATCCTGCTCGAGCGCGTCAACGTCCTCGGGATCGACGACGGCCGGCTCACCCTGGGCTTCTCCGACGCGGGAGCGTTCAAGGCCTTCACCGGGGGCAAGGGCAGCGGCCACGACGAGGTGCTGCGGCAGGTCATCATCGACCTGCTCGGTGTCGACTGGCGGATCGAGGCCGTCCTCGACCCGGGTGCGCGCACGCCTACGGGCGGAGGGCGGACACCGGCATCGGCTCAGCAGCCCCAGCCCCAGTCCCAGTCGCGCACCCCGACGGCGCCGGGAGTCCAGCCCACAGCTGCCGCCCCGGCCGACCGCGTCGACGACGTGCCGTCGGCCGATGACGCGGACGCCGAGGACGCCGGGCTGACCGGCGCCGAGCTGGTCGCCAAGCAGCTCGGCGGGCGGGTCATCGGTGAGATCGGCGCCGACTGAGGCCGTAGGCTCGGCAGCGACGCACGGGACGAGGAGACGATGGTGTTCCCCGATGGGCAGCCCGACCTGGGCCAGCTGCTCCAGCAGGCGCAGCGGGTGCAGCAGCAGCTGGCGCAGGCCCGCGAGGAGATCGCGGCCGCCCGGCTGAGTGGGACGGCCGGCGGGGGGCTGGTGCGGGCGACGGTGACCGGTGCGCTGGAGCTCGTCGAGCTCACCGTGGACCGCTCGGTGGTGGACCCCGAGGACGTCGAGACCCTGGTCGACCTCGTGCTGGCCGCGGTCCGGGACGCCCAGCGCCAGGCGCACGAGCTGCAGTCCGCGGCGCTGGGGCCGCTCGCGCAGTCCGGCATCCCTGGGATGCCGGGGCTGCCCGGGACGTAGCGGAGCCGCCGGCATGTACGAAGGCGTCGTCCAGGACCTCATCGACGAGCTCGGCCGGCTGCCCGGGGTCGGTCCCAAGGGCGCGCAGCGCATCGCCTTCCACCTGCTGGCGGCCGACCCGGCCGACGTGCGCCGGCTGGCGCAGGTGCTGATCGAGGTGAAGGAGAAGGTGCGCTTCTGCCGCACCTGCTTCAACGTCGCCGAGGCGGAGGAGTGCCGGATCTGCCAGGACCCGCGCCGTGACCCCTCGGTGCTGTGCGTCGTCGAGGAGTCCAAGGACGTCGTGGCGATCGAGAAGACGCGCGAGTTCCGTGGCCGCTACCACGTGCTCGGCGGCGCCATCAACCCGATCGAGGGCATCGGCCCCGACGACCTGCGCATCCGCGAGCTGATGACCCGGCTGGCCGACGGCACGGTGACCGAGCTGATCTTGGCCACCGACCCGAACCTCGAGGGCGAGGCGACCGCGACCTACCTCGCCCGGCTGGTCAAACCGATGGGGTTGCGCGTGACCCGGCTGGCCAGCGGCCTGCCGGTCGGCGGCGACCTCGAGTACGCCGACGAGGTCACCCTCGGCCGGGCGTTCGAAGGAAGGCGGCTGCTCGATGTCTGACGACTTCGGCCTGGACGAGTTCGCCCGCGACGTCGCGGCCCACGTCCGGACCTTCCTCGCGGGGGTGCGGGAGATCGCCACGGGCGAGGCGCCCGACACCGTGATCTCCAGCCTCATCGTGCAGCTCGCCCAGATCTCGATGGCCGGTGCGATGCTCGGCGCGGTCACCGACGTCGTGCCCACCGACCGGTTCGAGGCCGACGCCGGCGCGGACCTCGACGTCGACCCGCTGCGCGAGGCGCTCGCCGGGTTGCTCGACGGGGTCGACGAGTACGTCGCCGTGTTCGACCCCCTGGTCCCGGAGCGGCCCGTCTACCACCGCATCTCCGACGACGTCGTCGACGTCGTCGTGGACCTCGAGCACGGGATGCGCCACTACGACGCGGCCCGCCCCGACGAGGCGTTGTGGTGGTGGCAGTTCTCATACCTGTCGACGTGGGGTGCACAGGCGCTGTCGGCGCAGCGGGCGCTGCTCTCCATCGTGGCCCACCAACGGCTCGACGCCGACGAGGAGACGGCCGCCGCGGCGGAGGCCGACGCGCTGCTCCGGGAGTGAGACGCGGTTCTCGCCATCCGGACACCCGGCCCGTGGGCAGACCGGCCCGGTATTCTGGCCCCTCCGCCCCCTGAGCGTCCGGAGGAGAGGCACGCCCGTGGCCCGGATCGTGCAGAAGTACGGCGGCTCCTCGGTCGCCGACGCCGAGTGCATCAAGCGGGTGGCCCAGCGGATCGTGGCGACGCGCAAGGCCGGCCACGAGGTCGTCGTCGTCGTCTCGGCAATGGGCGACTCCACGGACGAGCTCATCGACCTCGCCGAGCAGGTCTCGCCGCTGCCCCCGGCACGGGAGCTGGACATGCTGCTCACCGCGGGGGAGCGGATCTCGATGGCGCTGCTGGCGATGGCCATCTCCGACCTCGGGGTCGAGGCCCGTTCGTTCACCGGCAGCCAGGCCGGTGTCATCACCGACGCCGTCCACGGCAAGGCCCGGATCATCGACGTGACGCCCGGACGGATCCGGCACGCGCTCGACGAGGGTGCGGTCGCCATCGTGGCCGGCTTCCAGGGCGTCAGCCAGGACACCAAGGACATCACCACCTTGGGCCGTGGGGGGTCGGACACCACGGCGGTCGCGCTCGCGGCTGCCCTCGAGGCGGCGGTCTGCGAGATCTACACCGACGTGGACGGCGTGTTCAGCGCAGACCCCCGGATCGTCCCGACCGCGCGCAAGCTCGACCGGACGACCTACGAGGAGATGCTGGAGCTGGCCGCCAGCGGGGCGAAGGTGCTGCACCTGCGCTGCGTCGAGTACGCCCGGCGGTACGCCCTGCCGATCCACGTGCGCTCGTCCTTCAGCGGGCGAGAGGGCACCTGGGTCGTCGCCGACCGCTCCACCGAGGACGAGGGAGACACCATGGAGAACGCCATCATCTCGGGGGTCGCGCACGACACCAGCGAGGCGAAGGTCACCGTGGTCGGCGTCCCCGACCGACCCGGTGAAGCCGCGGCGATCTTCGAGGCGGTGGCGGCCGCCGAGATCAACATCGACATGATCGTGCAGAACGTGTCGGCGGCCAGCACCGGCCGCACCGACATCTCCTTCACGCTGCCGAAGGCCGAGGGGCAGAAGGCCATGGCGGCGCTGGCCCGGGGCAAGGACGCGATCGGGTTCGAGGCGCTGCAGTACGACGACGGGATCGGCAAGGTGTCCCTCGTGGGGGCGGGGATGCGCACGCACCCCGGGGTGTCCGCGACCTTCTTCCGCGCGCTCGCGGACGCCGGGGTCAACGTCGAGCTCATCTCCACGTCGGAGATCAGGGTCTCGGTGGTGTGCCGGGCGGACGACGTGGCCGCCGCGGTCGCGGCCGTCCACTCCGCCTTCGGGCTGGACGCGGCGGCCCCGGAGGCGGTCGTCTACGGCGGGACGGGCCGGTGAACGTCGGCGTCGTCGGTGCGACCGGCCAGGTCGGCGCCGTGATGCGGCGGCTGCTCGACGAGCGCGACTTCCCGGTGTCGGCGGTGCGCTTCTTCGCCTCGGCGCGCTCGGCGGGGACCGTGCTGGCCTGGCGGGGCCGGGACGTCGTCGTCGAAGACGCCGCCACGGCGGACCCCGCGGGGCTGGACATCGCGTTGTTCTCGGCGGGCGGAGCGACCTCCCGGGCGCTCGCCCCCCGCTTCGCCGCGGCAGGGGCCGTGGTCGTGGACAACTCCTCCGCCTGGCGGATGGATCCGGACGTGCCGCTGGTGGTCAGCGAGGTGAACCCGCAGGCGCTGGACGACATCCCCCGGGGCATCGTCGCCAACCCCAACTGCACGACGATGGCCGCCATGCCCGTGCTGCACCCGCTGCACGCTGCGGCCGGGCTGCGCCGCCTCGTCGTCAGCACCTACCAGGCGGTCTCGGGCAGCGGGCTGGCGGGCGTCGAGGAGCTCGACGCCCAGGTGCGCGCCGCCATCGCCCAGGACCTCACGGCGCTCACCCACGATGGCACCGCGGTGGCCCTGCCGGCGCCGAAGAAGTACGTGGCGCCGATCGCGTTCGACGTCGTCCCGCTGGCCGGCAGCCTCGTCGGCGACGGGTCGGGGGAGACCGACGAGGAGCAGAAGCTGCGCCACGAGAGCCGCAAGATCCTGGGGATCCCCGACCTGCTGGTCTCCGGGACCTGCGTGCGGGTACCGGTGTTCACCGGCCACTCGCTGTCGATCAACGCCGAGTTCGAGCGGCCGCTGTCGGCCGAGCGGGCCGCTGAGCTGCTGGCCGCCGCACCAGGGGTCGCGCTCTCGGAGGTGCCGACCCCGCTCGAGGCCGCCGGTCGTGACCCCTCCTTCGTCGGTCGGATCCGCCCGGACCCGTCCGTGCCGGGCGGTCGAGGACTGGCGCTGTTCGTCAGCAGCGACAACCTGCGCAAGGGGGCGGCCCTCAACGCCGTCCAGATCGCCGAGCTGCTCGTGGCCCGGCGCGCAGTCACAGGACGAGCAGCAGCGCCTGGGCCAGCAGGATCTTGACCAGGATGGCCAACGGCGCGACGGCCGCGTAGGACTTCTCGGGTTCGTCGTTGCGCGCCTGCTCGGTGGCGAAGGCCAGCGTGGCGGGCTGGGTGAACGTCCCGGCCAGCACGCCGGTGGCCGCCCAGAATCCCATCCGCAACGGCCCCGTGGCGACGAGCAGCGTGACCGTCGCGATGAGGAGGCTGAGCACGAACGCCGCCGCGAACAGCGCCACGCCTGCGGACGACGCGACGACCTCGACGAACCGCTGACCGGCGCGGGTGCCGATGCCGGCGAAGAAGAGCACCAGCCCGAACTGGCGCAGGGTGAGCCCCGCGCCGTAGGGCAGCTGCCACACCAGCGACCCGGTGCGGCGCACGATGCCGAGGACCAGCCCGACGACCAGCGGGCCACCGGCGAAGCCCAGCGAGAACGACCCGCCCCCGGGCAGGGGGACGTCGACCACACCGAGCAGCAGCCCGAGCGCCAGGCCGATGCTGAACGTCGCGACGTCGACCTCGCCGAGGGCGCGGTAGGAGTCGCCGAACAGCCGGGTGAGCTCGGGCATCCGCGCGGGTGGCGCGACGACCCGCACCCGGTCGCCGAGCTCGAGCACCAGGTCGGGGTGGCCCACGAGGTCGGCGTCCCCCCGGCGGACCCGGGTGACCAGCGCCTCGTACCGGCCGGGGAGGTCGAGGTCGCGGATCTGCCGCCCCACGAGGGAGCGGTTGGACACGAAGATGCGTCGGAAGTCCAGCACCGAGCGGTCGCGCAGCATCCGCCGGCTGGTCTCCACGCCGATGAGCGGGATGGCGCTCTCCACGGCCTTGCGCGGACCGACCACCCCCACCAGGTCACCCGGCCTGAGCACGCTCAGCGGGTCGGCGACGGTCTGCTCGCCGTGGTGCAGGATCCGACCGACGAGCACCCGGCGCCCGGTCGCCTGGTCGAGATCGGTCACCGTCATCCGGCGGACGACCTCGACGACCCGGGAGGTCAGGCCCTCGTCCGAGTCGTCCTCGTCCGGCTCGGGCAGGGCCGGGATGTGGGCGGCCAGCCGCCGGACGGCCGTGACGACGAGGATCGACGCGACCACGCTGGCTGGGTAGGCGATGGAGTACGCCACGACCGGCTCGTCGGGGTCCCCCCGACCGGTGCCGCTGAGGGTCTCGACCACCCCTGCCAGCGCGGGGGTGTTCGTCAGGACTCCGGTGAACAGGCCAGCGCCCTGGCCGGCGTCGAGGCCGAGGATCGCCGCCGTCCCCGCGACTGCCGCCGCCGAGGCGGCGAGGACCGCGGTGACGACACCGTTCAGCGCGAGCCCCGGGCCGCGCATGGCGCGGGCGAACGCCGGCCCGGCTGCCAGGCCGAGGGCGTAGACGAACACGGCTAGGCCGAGCTGGACGACGAGCTCGGGCAGCTCCAGCCGCTCGTCGACGGCGCCGACGGCGATGCCGGCGAAGAGGACCCCTGCGACGCCGAGGGAGAACGTGCCGACCGTGATCCGGCCGAGGAGCTGTCCCAGCGCGGCCACGACGAACAACAGCAGCAGCGGGTTGTCGGCCAGCAGGTCGACGAGCGCCGTCACGGGACCCTCCGGTCGAGCTGCCTACGCGTCGGGGTGGCGGGATTTGAACCCACGACCTCTTCGTCCCGAACGAAGCGCGCTACCAAGCTGCGCCACACCCCGCGAGTGCCCGTGCAGGATAGCCGAGCGGCAGCGGGCCGCCCAATCGGGCGACGCCGCTACGCCTGCGGGACCAAGGTGAGCAGCGTGGCCTCCGGCGGGCAGGCGAAGCGCACCGGCGCGAACGGCGACGTGCCGAGTCCGGCCGAGACGTGCAGCCAGGTGGTGGCGGTGTGCCGGGACAGCCCCTTGGCCCGCGCGGGCGCCAGGTCGCAGTTGGTCACGAGCGCGCCGTACAGGGGGACGCGCAGCTGTCCGCCGTGGGTGTGCCCGGCGACGACGAGCGGCAGGCCGTCCGCGGCCATCCGGTCGACGACCCGGTGGTAGGGCGCGTGGACGACGCCGAGCGAGACCTCCGCGCCACCGTCACGTGGGCCGGCCACCGTGTCGTAGCGGTCCCGGCCGATGTGCGGGTCGTCGACCCCTACCAGCTCCACGGTGCGTCCGTCCGCCAGCGTGACCGACCCCCGCGTGTTGGTGAGGTCGGCCCAGCCGGCGTCCCGCAGGCCGTCGCGCAGGTCCGGCCACGGCAGGCCGCTGCCGAGGTCGCGGCGGCCGTCGTCGGGCAGCAGGTAGCGACCGGGGTTCTTCACCCGGGGGCCGAAGTAGTCGTTGGACCCGAGGACGAACGCCCCCGGGCGGTCGAGCAACGGCTCCAGCGCCCGCAGCACCGACGGCACCGCGTCCTCGTGGCCGAGGTTGTCCCCGGTGTCCACGACGAGGTCCGGCTGCAGCGTCGCGAGGCGACGGACCCACTCCTGCTTCTTCGCCTGGCCGGGGGTCATGTGCAGGTCGCTCACCTGGAGCACCCGGATCGGCCGCTCCCCGGCCGGCAGGATGGGGACGTCGACACGGCGGAGCCGGAAGCTGCGCACCTCGTACCCGGCCGCGTAGGCGAGGCAGGCGGCACCCGTGCCGGCGACTCCGGTCAGGGCAGCGGTGAGCAGGCGCACGGGGACCATGCTGACACGGCGCGAGGGGCGCCCCGGACCGGCGCCCTGCCATGCTGGGGGCATGAGCGAGCTCAAGGCCCGCCTCCAGGGCGACCTGACCGAGGCGATGCGCCGCCGCGACGAGGTCGCGACCGCCACGCTGCGGATGGTGCTGACCGCGGTCACGACCGAGGAGGTGGCCGGCGCCGTGGCGCGCGAGCTCACCGACGCCGAGGTCGTCGGCGTGCTGCGCAAGGAGGCCAAGAAGCGCCGGGAGTCCGCTGAGGCCTACGACGGGGCGGCGCGGCCCGAGCTCGCCGCCCGGGAGCGGGCCGAGCTGGAGGTCCTCGGCGACTACCTGCCGGCCGAGCTGTCCGACGTCGAGCTGGTGGGCCTGGTGGCGGCGGCCGTCGAGGAGGCCAAGGGTCAAGGCGCCGAGGGGCCGCGGGCGATGGGTGCGGTCATGAAGCTCGTCCAGCCGCGGGTCGCCGGCCGCGCGGACGGCGCCCGGGTCGCCGCCGAGGTCCGCCGGGCTCTCGGCGCGACCTAGGGTCCGCGCCGCCGCTGCGGCAGGTCAGGGGCTCGGCGAGGCCGACGGAGCGGGCACCGGCGTCCCCGACGGCGAGGCCGACGGGGACGGCGACGGGGGCGGAGCGACGCCGGTGCTCAGGTACAGCCGGACGGTCGTCCCGGACGTCACCGACGCGCCCGCCCGAGGCGAGCTGTACGCCACGGTGCCCTCCGGGGCACCGGAGGCCACGCGGGTGTCGGCGATCTGCACGAGCAGCCCGAGCGACTCGAGCTGGGCCCGAGCGGCCGTGGAGCTGAGGCCGACCAGCGACGGCACCTGGACCGTGCTGCCCTTGATGATGCTGGGGTCGAGCAGCGGGAACCGCTTGACCGGCAGGTCCTCGTGGGCGGCGCGCATCGCCTCGCGCCAGATGGGGCCGGGCAGCGTGCCGCCGTACACGCGGGAGTAGTAGCGGCCGTTGATCGTGATGTTGCGCAGCTCGTGGCCCTTGGCCCCGCGCGGGTCGAAGACCGCGACGGCGGTGGAGAGCTGCGGGGTGTAGCCGACGAACCACACCGCGCCGTTGTTGTCGATCGTCCCGGTCTTGCCGGCTGCCGGGCGACCCAGGGACATCGCCTTGCCGGTACGGCCGCCGATGGGGCCGTCGATCACACCGGCGAGCAGCGACGTGACGCCGTCGGCGATGGCGGGGTCGAGTGCCGTCGTGCAGCGCCGGGGGGGCACTGCGAGCTTGCGACCCGAGCGGTCGGACACCGCGGTGATGGCCAGGGAGTCGCAGTGCACCCCACTGGCCGCGAACGTGGCGTAGGCCTCGGCCATGCCGAGCGGGGTGACCCCTTCGGTGCCGAGCACGGTGGACGGCTTCCACTCGAAGGCCTTGCCGCGGTAGTCGCGCAGGCCGAGCGCCTCGGTGATCTCCGCCGGGCGGCACAGCCCCACGCGCTGCTCGAGCTCGACGAAGAAGGTGTTGACCGACAGCGCTGTCCCGGAGCGCAGGTCGAAGGTGCCCGACCCGGTGGAGTTCTTGGGGGCGTACGTGGGATACCTCGCCCCGGTCGCGCAGTTGGTGAACTGGGTGAACTTCTTGCCGCTGGGTGAGGCGATGCGGGTGTTGAGGGGGATGCCGTCCTCGAGCGCCGCCGCCAGCACGAACGGCTTGAAGGTGGACCCGGCCTGGACGCCGTAGTCGAGGCCGTGGTTGGCCTTGCCGACGGCGTAGTTGACGGAGACCTCCGCCGGCGGGTTGTTGCCGTAGGAGCGGTTCTGGGCCATCGCCTTGATGGCGCCGGTGCCCGGCTCCACCATGACGATGACCGCGGCCTTGCGGCTGCGGTCGTCGCGGGGGATGGTCGTGTCGACGGCCTGCTGCGCCGCGGCCTGGGTCTTGGAGTCGAGCGTGGTGCGGATGACCAAGCCGCCGCGGGTGAGCAGTGCCTGCCGGTCCGCCGGGGTCTTGCCGAAGGCGGCGTCGTTGGCGATCACGCTGAGCACGTAGTCGCAGAAGAAGGGCGCCCGCGACGTCGAGCAGCCGCTGCGGACCGCGCGCGGCTTGAGGGTGTCCTTGACCGACGTCGCGACTGTCGTGCGGTACTGGTCCGGCGTGATCATGCCCTGCTCGAGCATGCGCTGCAGGACGACGTCGCGGCGCCGCTGGGCCAGGTCGGGTCGGCGCAGCGGGTCGTAGGCGACGGGGCTCTGGACCAGCCCGGCCAGCGTCGCCGCCTGGGCCAGCGTGAGGTCCTTGGCCGACACCGAGTAGAAGCGGCGGGCCGCTGCCTCGGCGCCGTAAGCGCCGGCGCCGAAGTAGGCGATGTTGAGGTACCCCTCGAGGATCTGGGACTTCGAGATCCGCTTCTCCAGCCCGATCGCGTAGCGCATCTCACGCAGCTTGCGCGCGGCGGTCTGCTCGGTGGCGGCCCGCCGCTCGGCCTCGTCCTCCGCAGCCAGCTGGAGCACGTTGCGCACGTACTGCTGGGTCAGCGTCGAGCCACCCTCCTCGACCTCGCCGGCCTGCAGGTTCGTGACGACGGCGCGGACGGTGCCCCGGACGTCGACGCCGTCGTGCTGGTAGAACCGGGCGTCCTCGACGGCCACGGTCGCCCGCTGCAGCAGCGGCGAGATGTTCGCCAGCGGGACGACGATGCGGTTCTGGGTGTACACGGTGGCCAGAGCCTTGCCGTCGGCGGTGACGAGGACCGACTGCTGGGGCAGCGGCGGCGTCTGCAGCACGCTGGGCAGGCTGTCGAAGCTCTGCGCAGCCGATCGGGCGGCCATCCCCGCGGAGCCGACGAACGGCAGGACCAGCCCGGCGACCAGGACCCCCGACAGCACGCTGACGGTCACGAACAGGGCAGCCTGCATCGCCAGACCGCGGTCGTCCGCGAGCCGAAGTCGGGCCACGGTGACGAGGGTACGTCCAACCGCTGCCGGGCGCCGACCCGCGGAGCGTGTGGCGGTTGGTAACGAATGGGACTCGGGTGATCGTTGTCCATAGTCCGTCCGGGCTAGTTCAGATTGAGCCGTTCGGACCTGTCGTCCCATGCGTCCCATTCCGTACCTTCCGAACCATGGGATGGACGACGGATTGGGCCACTCGGGCGGCCTGCCGGAGCACCGATCCGGACACCCTCTTCGTGCAGGGTGCGGCGCAGAACCGGGCCAAGGCCGTCTGCATGGGGTGCGCAGTACGGACCGAGTGCCTCGCCGATGCGCTGGACAACCGCATCGAGTTCGGCGTCTGGGGCGGAATGACCGAGCGGGAGCGTCGGGCGCTGCTCCGCCGTCGTCCGAACGTCACGTCCTGGCAGCGGCTGCTCGAGACCGCCAAGGACGCCTTCGACGCCCGAGTGCCGGGCGAGCAGGACCTGCCGGGGGCGGCTGCCCGCGTCGCCGGCTGACGCCGGCCGCGCCTAGCCCGGCGTGCCGGCGAGCTCGGCGGCCACCCGGCGCAGCCCGTCGAGGTCGTGGATGTCCGACGCCTGGGCCCGGGCCCGGGCGATCCGCACCTTCGGGAACGCTGCGGTGAACCGGCCCACCAGCCGTCGCTCGCGGGAGATCCGCTGCATGCGCTCGGCGTGCAGCCGCAGCAGCCCGACCACCATCGGGTGGGACGTCGTCGCGGCGAGCCGGTCGGCAGCCACCAGCGACTGCTCGGCGGACAGGTCCGACGCGGCGCTGTCGTGCACCCGGTTGAGGACCAGCCCGGCGAGCGGCATGGCGTCCGCGGCCAGTCGCTCGACGAAGTAGGCGGCCTCGCGCAGCGCGTCTGGCTCGGGCGCCGCCACCACCGCGAAGGCCGTCCCGGGGGCCTGGAGCAGGGTGTAGGTGCGCTCCGCACGCTCCCGGAACCCCCCGAAGACCGTGTCCATCGCGGTGACGAACGTCTGCGCGTCGGTGAGCAGCTGGGTGCCGATGACCTTGGAGAGCACGCCGGTCACGGCCCCCATGCCGGCGGTGAACACCTTGAGGTAGGCGCGCCCACCGGCGCGGGCCGGCGCCAGCAGGACTCGGATGAACCGCCCGTCGAGGAACGAGGCCATCCGCTTCGGGGCGTCGAGGAAGTCCAGCGCCGACCGGGACGGCGGGGTGTCGACGACGATGAGGTCCCACGGCGCCTGCCCGGCCTCGGCCTGGGCACGGAGCTGGCCCAGCTTCTCCATCGCCATGTACTCCTGGGTGCCGGACAGCGACGAGGAGACGGTCTGGTAGAAGGGGTTCTCCAGGATCTGCTGGGCCCGTTCGGGGTCGGAGTGCGCGACGATGATCTCGTCGAACGTGCGCTTCATGTCGAGCATCATCGCCAGCAGCTCCCCCCCGGCGCTGCCGTCGATGTCGGGCACCGGGCGCGGGGTGTTGTCCAGCTCGGAGAGCCCCATCGACTGGGCGAGCCGGCGAGCGGGGTCGATGGTCAGGACGCAGACCGTCCGACCGCGCTCGGCGGCCCGCAGCGCCAGCGCCGCGGCCGTGGTGGTCTTCCCGACGCCCCCTGACCCGCAGCAGACCACGATCTTGGTCATCGGGTCGTCGAGGATCTTGTCCACCTCCAGGACCGGGGCCCGGCCCTGCCCCGCCGGTGTCACGCCGCACCCTGCCGGTGCAGGTCCTCGGCCAGCTCGTACAGCCCCCCGAGGTCCATCCCGTCGGTCAGCCAGGGCAGTTCGTAGGTCGGTCGGCCGAGGGCGGCGATGGTGCCGCGTTCCTGCTCCTCCAGGGCCACCCGCTCGGCGAGGTCCGTCGCCTCGTGGACCAGAGCCGCGACCGTGGCCGCGTCGGTCGGCAGCCCGGCGGCGGCGAGGCCGGCAGCGACCTGCGCCCGGTCCAGCCGACCGCTGCCCGCGGCGGCGACGTCCGCCGGGCGCAGCGGTGGCCGGCGCACCATGTTCACGACGATCGCACCCACCGGCAGGCCCGCCGCGCGGAGCTCGGCGACGCCGTCCGCGGTCTCCTGGGTCGGCATCTCCTCGAGCAGCGTGACGAAGTGGACGGCGGTGCGGGGGGAGCGCAGCAGGTCCATGATCGAGTCGGCCTGGTTGCGGATGGGCCCCACCCGGGCCAGTCCGGCCATCTCGGTGTTGACGTTGAGGAACCGGGCGATCCGGCCCGTGGGCGGCGCGTCCATGACCACCGCGTCGTACTCGGCCCGACCGGTGCGGCGCCGGCCGACCGCCTCGTAGGCCTTGCCGGTGAGCAGGACGTCCCGCAGGCCCGGCGCGATCGTCGTCGCGAAGTCGACCGCGCCGACCTTCTTCAGGGCCCGGCCGGCCCGGCCCAGCTTGTAGAAGATCTCGAGATACTCCAGCAGCGCGTCCTCGGGGTCGATGGCCAGCGCGTAGACGTCACCCCCGCGCGGAGCCACCGCGATCTTGCGCTCCTCGTAGGGCAGCGGAGGGCTGTCGAAGAGCTGCGCGATGCCCTGCCGGCCCTCGACCTCCAGGAGCAGCACCTGGTGTCCCTCGGCGGCCAGCGCCAGGGCGAGGGCGGCCGCGACGGTGGTCTTGCCGGTACCGCCCTTCCCGGTGACGACGTGCAGGCGGACGCCCTCCCAGTCGGCCATGGGACCGAGCCTAGATCGCGGCTAGGGTGCGGGCATGACGAAGTGGGAGTACGCGACCGTCCCGCTGCTCGTGCACGCGACGAAGCAGATCCTGGACACGTGGGGTGCTGACGGGTGGGAGCTGGTGCAGGTGGTGCCGGGGCTGAGCAGCGAGCAGCTGGTCGCCTACCTGAAGAGGCCGCTGCCGTGACCGCCTCGACCCCTGAGGAGCGGCTGGCCGCGCTCGGGCTGGCCCTGCCTGCGGTTGCGGCGCCGGTGGCCGCCTACGTGCCGGCGGTCCGCACTGGCTCGTACGTGTACACCTCCGGCCAGCTGCCGCTGGTGCAGGGCCAGCTGGCCGCGACCGGCAAGGTCGGTGCCGAGGTGACGGCCGAGCGAGCCAAGGAGCTGGCGCAGACCTGCGTGCTGAACGCCCTGGCGGCCATCCGGGCCGAGATCGGCGACCTGTCCATGGTTACCCGGGTGGTCAAGGTCGTCGGCTTCGTCGCCTCCGCCCCCGACTTCACGGGGCAGCCCGGCGTCGTCAACGGAGCCAGCGAGCTGCTGGGTCAGGTGTTCGGGGACGCCGGGGTGCATGCGCGCAGCGCCGTCGGCGTCGCCGTCCTGCCGCTGGACGCACCGGTCGAGGTCGAGGTGGTCGTCGAGGTCGCCTGAGGGGTCAGGCCCCGCCGGCGGCCGCGAGGTGCTCGTCCATCCGCGCCCCGAGCGAGCGCGCCATGGAGATCTCGAACATGGCCGCGACGACGCGAACCAGCACCGGGCGGACCTCCTCGAAGGTCGACCGCACGCCCTCGACGTCGATCTCGCCACCACCACGCGGCACGACGTCGGTCTCCCTGAGGACGCGCATGTAGGCGTCGGCCAGCCGACGGGTCGCCTGGCCGGTTGCCAGCAGCATCTCGATGATGGCCTCGGGGGACGCGCCGAGCGCGTTGAGCTCCCAGCTGCCGTCGACCAGGACGGCTGGGCTCTCGTAGCCGCCGTCCGTCGTCCGGCGGATCGACCCCAGCTCGATGAAGCGTTGCAGGGCGCCCGGGGCGCGCTCTTCGGTGCCGGCCGCCGCGCGGTCCTCGAGCCGGACCCACTCGCGCCCGCTCACCTCGACCGGGTCGTGGAGCTCAGCGCGCAGCCGCCGCAGCTCCTGGGCGTAGCGGCTGCCCCGGCTCACGACGGTCGTGATCGTCGCCAGGTTGAGTCCCTCCTCGCGCAGTGCCCGGACGAGGGCCAGCCGGTCCAGGTGCTCCTGGTCGTAGTGGCCGGCCCGCCCCCGGATCTCCGGCGGCGGCAGCAGGCCGCGCGCCTGGTAGGCGCGGATGTTGCGGACGCTGAACCCGCTGCGCGCGGCCAGCTCTGTGATGGTCATGGTCGACTCCCCGGCTCGAGCCACTGCTCGAACCGTACTGGCAGCCTGCCTACGATGCGGGCATGACCGAGTCGGACCCGTCGGAGGTGCCGGTCCCGATTCGCGAGGCCGCCACCGTCGTGCTGCTGCGTGACACCGCCGAGGGCCCCGAGGTCTTCCTCCAGCGCCGCGTGACGTCCATGGTCTTCGCGGCGGGGATGACGGTGTTCCCCGGCGGGGCCCGCGACGCGGACGACGCGGACCTGCTGGCCACCGCCGTCCGTGAGACCGAGGAGGAGACCGGGGTCGTCATCAGTCGAGACGACCTCACGGCCTGGTCCCGGTGGATCACCCCGCCGGGGGAGATCCGCCGCTACGACACCCTGTTCTTCGTGGCGGCGCTGCCCCCCGGGCAGGAGCCGCAGGCGCAGGGCGGGGAGATGGACTCCACGGTGTGGCTCCGGCCCGCGGAGGCCCTGGCCCGGGTGTCCCGCCATGAGCTGCTCATGCTGCCCCCCACGTTCGTCACGCTGCGCGAGCTCGCCGTCCACGGCTGCGTCGCCGACGTGCTGACGGCGGCCGCACGGCGGCGGGTGGAGCCGATCGAGCCCCGGCTGTTCATGGACGACGAGGGGATCGGCGTTGAGCTCCCCGACGGCGAGGTGCTGCGCCCGTGACTGGCGGCCGGGCAGCGTCGTGGACCGGCGGCCCCGCCAGCGAGCGGGCGCGTTGTGTGCTGGCGCCCAACCCCGGCCCCTTGACGCTCGAGGGCACCAACACGTGGGTGCTGGC
>JALOLN010000012.1 GCA_025455945.1 Actinomycetes bacterium | reverse complement strand
GCCACCGCGGGGGCCTGGGCCACCGCCGCGCACGTCGTCGTGGGGGAGACCTTCGACGCCTGCGGCTTCGCCCCGCACGCGCTGCCCCCGGCGGCCCGGCACGGGCTCGCGCCGGGGCGGTCAGCCGAGGAGCACTACGCCCGGCTGTCGGGGCTGCCCGCTCGTGATCCAGGGAACGCGCCTCGGCCTCGGGGCCGAGTGGGCTTCCCTGGATCACCCTGCGGGAGTGCGTGCGGGAGTGCCTGCGACGGGCTGCCGCGGGGGTACGAGGTCCCGGCGAGCGCCGACGCCTGGGCGGTCGGGCCGCTCGCCGCGATGGCGCTGCGGCAGCGCATCGCCATCGAGGTGCGCGAGCACCTGCAGCGCCGCGGCGACCGGCCGGGGGAGTGGGCGCGCTGGGTGGAGCAGATCCTGCAGCCGCGGCTGCCCTGGCCGCAGGTGCTGGCCGCGGCGGTGCGCCGGGCGGTGTCCTGGACGGCGGGGCAGCAGGACTTCACCTACACCCGGCCGTCGCGGCGGCAGGCCGCGGCCCCGCGGGTGCGGCTGCCCGGGATGCGGCGGCCGGTGCCCGCCGTCGCCGTCGTCCTGGACACCTCCGGCAGCGTCGACGACGCGATGCTCGCCCAGGCGCTCGGTGAGGTCGACGGCGCCCTGCGCGGCAGCGGGGTGGCCGGGGAGACGGTCACCGTCGTGACCTGCGACGCGGCCGTGCAGACCGTCGGGCGGGTCCGCTCCGCCCGCGAGGTCGCGCTCGGCGGGGGCGGGGGCACCGAGCTGAGGCACGGCATCGCCGCGGTCGCAGCCCAGCGCCCGCGCCCCGACGTCCTCGTCGTCCTCACCGACGGCGAGACACCGTGGCCCCCCGCGCCGCTGCCGGGGACGGTCACGGTGACCGCCCTGCTCGGCCGCCGCGGCGACCCGCTGCCGGCCACCCCGCCCTGGGCGGTGCGGGTGGAGTGTCGGCTGGACGAGTGAGAAGCGTCCCCGGAGCACGACAATGGCCGACGTGACGACCAGCGGAGCCCCCGTCGAGCCGACCCACGAGCCGGAGATCACCGAGCCGGTCGACCTGTGCCGCGCGGACGGGCGGCTGAACCGGGCCGCGGTCGGCTGGAGCCGGTACCCGCTGCACCGGGCAAACCTGCGCGGGCGGGGCCGCGCCAAGCGGTGGGAGTATGTGTGCGTCACCGCCCCCACCCACGCGCTGGCCGTCACGGTCAGCGACCTGGACTACGCGGCCCTGCACGCGGTGTGGTTCCTCGCCCCGGACCGGACCGAGACCGCGGCGTCCGCCCTGGTCCCGCTGCAGCGGGTGGCCCTGCCCGACCGCAGCGGCGGGGGACCGGTGTCGGTACGCACGAAGGCGCTCGCCGTCGACCTGCTGCCCGACGCCACAGGGGTCACCCTGCGGGCGAGGACCGCCGACCTGGACGCCGAGGTGCGCGTCGACCGGCCGCCCGGGCACGAGGCGCTCGGCGTCGTCGTGCCCTGGAGCGACCGCCTGTTCCAGTACACCGTGAAGGAGAACACCCTGCCGGCGTCGGGGGTGGTCACCGCCGGCGGGGTTCGCCACGCGTTCGGGCCGGGGTCGTGGGCGACGCTCGACCACGGCCGCGGGCGCTGGCCCTACCGGGTGACGTGGAACTGGGGGGCCGGCTCAGGGGCGCTCGCCGGCCGGGTGGTCGGGCTTCAGGTCGGGGGCCGCTGGACCGACGGCACCGGCAGCACCGAGAACGCGCTGTGCCTCGACGGCCGGCTGCACAAGCTCGGCGAGGACCTGGTCTGGTCCTACGACCGGACGGACTGGACCCGGCCGTGGCGGGTCACCGCCCCGCGGACCGCCCGGGCCGACCTCACGTTCACCCCGTACCACGTGCGCACCGACCGGACCGAGCTCGGCCTGCTCGGCAACGACACCCACCAGGCCTTCGGGCACTGGTCCGGCACGGTCGTCGCGGACGACGGGGAGCGGGTCGCCGTCGACGGCCTGCACGGCTGGGCGGAGGAGGTCCGCAACCGCTGGTAGCGCGCGCCGAGCGGCGCTCAGCCGCCGAAGGCGAGGCTCAGCGCCACGAACAGGGCGCTGCCGGCCAGTGGCAGCAGGGCCACGCCGGTGGCCACCCGGGCGAGGGTTCGGACCTCGACCTGCGGCGCGAGGCGGGCCTTCTGCAGCGCGACCAGCGCCATCATCAGCCCGACCCCGTTGACCAGCACCCCGGCGGGCAGCAGCGCCAGCCACACCAGGTCCGGGCCGGAGGAGGACCAGAACAGCAGCCACAGCAGCAGCGTGACGAGGCTGAGGGCCAGGCTCACCACGGCCAGCCGGGTCGCGATCGTCTGGGTGTCGGCCTGCGGCCGGGGCCGACTCGGCGGTGGCGACCCGGACGCGAACCTCGGTGCCCTGGCCAGCATGCGACTCACCTCGGTCCCATGCCAGCGGCGGCCCGGCCGCCGGCGCCAGGGCCCAACGTCCCTGGGTAGGGTCCGGCCATGGGACGGGCCGACCTGGCACTGCTGGCCACGGGGGAGGTCCCGCTGCGGGAGGTGTCGGGCCTGGCCGTCGCCCCCGGGGCCGACGGGCGGCCCATTCTGCTGGCCGTCGGCGACCACGGCCCGGACCTGGCCCACGCGCCGCTGCTGCCGGCCGGAGCGGACGGCCCCCTCACCGGGGAGTGGCAGCTGCTGGACCTGTCGGCGCTGGACGGGCCGGCCGGCCTGCGCCCCGGGCAGCAGGGCGAGGCGGTCGCGGCCGACGGTGCGGGCACCGTCGTCGTCCTCGTCGAGGACCCCGCCTGCGTGCATGTCGTCGACCTGGCCGGCGGTCGGCTCGTGGCCACGGTCGCGCTGGACGCCGCCGCCCTGCCCGACGTCGGCCCGGCGTGGGCGGCGGACCCGACCTCCCGGGGCGAGGGGCTGCTGCTGCTGCGCGGCGGGCGGCTGCTCGTGGTCAAGGAGAAGCACCCGGCGGGGCTGCTCGAGTTCGGGCCGCCGGGCACGGCCGCCGCCGGGGTCGGTCCGTCGACCCTGCTGCCCGCCACCGGACGCTGGACGCCGCCCGAGACCTTCGTCCTGCAGGCACTGGCCTGGTGGCCCCTGGACGGTGACCTGGACGACCTGAGCGACGCCGAGGTCGCCCCCGACGGGCGGGTGTACCTGCTCTCCGACCAGAGCCGGGCCGTGGGGCGGCTGGCCGGTCCGCTGACCCCCGGGACCGGGCCGGCCCGGCTCGACGCGGTCTGGCGCCTGGGCAAGCACGCCGAGAAGGCCGAGGGGCTGGCGGTGCTGCCCGACGGCAGCCTGCTCGTCGCCGTGGACCGGCCGAAGGTGGGCCGGAACGTGGCCCGCTTCGCGTCGCCGGGGAGCGGGCGGCACGCCAGGTAGGGTCGGTCCTGACCCGCATCCGCCCGCGGGTCGGGCAGGTGTTCCCACCGGGAGGCACGGCGTGGACGTGCAGGAGACACAGGTCCAGACCGACCGTGTCCTCACCGTGCCCAACCTGCTGTCCTTCCTGCGGCTGCTCGGTGTCCCCGTCTTCCTCTGGTTGATCCTCGTGCCGGAGGCCGACGGCTGGGCGGTGCTGCTGCTGGTGGCCAGCGGGGTCACCGACTGGCTGGACGGCGTCATCGCCCGCCGGTGGCACCAGATCTCCCGCCTCGGCCAGCTGCTGGACCCGCTGGCGGACCGGCTCTACATCCTCGCCACGCTGCTCGGCCTGGCGGTGCGCGAGATCGTGCCGTGGTGGCTCGTCGTGGCCCTCGTGCTCCGCGACGTCGTCCTGGCGGCCACGCTGCCCGTGCTGCGCGCTCACCACTACGGTCCGCTGCCGGTGCACTACCTGGGCAAGGCGGCGACCTTCAACCTGCTGTACGCCTTCCCGTTGCTGCTGCTGGGCTCCGGGGAAGGTACCTTCGCCCTGCTCGCCCGGGTCTTCGGGTGGGCCTTCGCGATCTGGGGGTCCGCGCTGTACTGGTGGGCGGGGCTGGTCTACCTGTGGCAGGTCCGGGCGCTGGTCGTGGCCGACCGGGACGGGGGTGGTGGGACGTGAAGGCGGTCGTCATGGCCGGGGGCGAGGGCACCCGGCTGCGCCCGATGACCTCGAGCATGCCCAAGCCGCTGCTCCCCGTGGTCAACCGCCCGATCATGGAGCACGTGCTGCGGCTGCTTCGCCGGCACGGCCTCACCGACGTCGTCGTCACCGTGCAGTTCCTCGCGTCGCTGGTGCGCAACTACTTCGGGGACGGCGAGGAGCTCGGCATGTCGATCTCCTACGCCACCGAGGAGGACCCGCTCGGCACGGCGGGCAGCGTCAAGAACGCCGAGGACGCCCTGCGCGACGAGACGTTCCTCGTCATCAGCGGCGACGCCCTCACGGACATCGACCTCACCTCGCTGGTCGCCTTCCACCGGGAGCGCGGCGCCCTGGTCACGGTCTGCCTGACCCGGGTGCCCGACCCGCTCGAGTTCGGCATCACGATCCTCGACGACGACGGCCGGGTGCAGCGGTTCCTCGAGAAGCCCACCTGGGGGCAGGTGTTCTCCGACACCGTCAACACCGGGATCTACGTCATGGAGCCGGAGGTCTTCGACTACGTCAAGCCCGGCGAGAACGTCGACTGGTCCGAGGACGTGTTCCCGCGGCTGCTCGAGGAGGGCCGCGCCGTCTTCGGCTACGTCGCCGAGGGCTACTGGGAGGACGTCGGCACGCTCGAGAGCTACCACAAGGCCCAGGCGGACGTGCTCGAGCGCCGGCTCGACGTCGAGATCGACGGGTTCGAGATCTCCCCCGGGGTCTGGGTCGCGGAGGGCGCCGACGTCGACCCGGACGCGGTGCTCCGCGGCCCGCTGTACGTCGGCGACTACGCCAAGGTGGAGGCCCGCGCGGAGGTGCGCGAGTACTCCGTCCTCGGCAGCAACGTCGTGGTGAAGACGGGGGCGTTCGTCCACCGCAGCGTCGTCCACGACAACGTCTTCATCGGCGCGCACGCCAACCTGCGGGGCTGCGTCGTCGGCAAGAACACCGACGTCATGCGCGCGGCCCGGATCGAGGAGGGCGGGGTCATCGGCGACGAGTGCGTCGTCGAGGAGGAGGCCATCATCTCCGCCGGGGTGCGCGTCTACCCGTTCAAGACGATCGAGGCCGGCGCGGTCGTGCACTCCAGCGTCATCTGGGAGGCGCGGGGCCAGCGCAACCTCTTCGGGCCCCGGGGCGTCTCCGGCATCGTCAACGTCGAGATCACCCCCGAGCTCGTCGTCCGGCTGACCTCCGCGTACGCGACCACGCTGCACAAGGGCGTCACCGTGACCACCGCGCGCGACCACTCCCGGGCGGCCCGCGCGTTCAAGCGCGCCGCCATCTGCGCGCTGAACTCCAGCGCCATCAACGTGCGCGACCTCGAGGTCGCCCCGCCCTCGGTGACCCGCCTGGAGGCCGGCCGCGAGGGCGGCGCCGGGGGGATCATGATCCGCACGACGGCGGGGGTGCCGGACAGCGTCGACATCGTCTTCCTCGACCAGTCCGGAGCCGACCTGTCGCCGGCCGCGGTGCGCCGGCTGGAGCGCATCTTCCAGCGGCAGGAGTTCCGCCGGGCCTTCCCGGGCGAGATCGGGGACCTGGTGTTCCCGCCGCGGGCCATCGAGGCCTACGCACACGACCTGCTGCACGGCGTCGACACCAGCGGGATCGCCGGGACCGGGCTGAAGGTGGTCGTGGACTCGGCGAACGGCGTGGCGTCGATCGTGCTGCCGCCGCTCCTCGGCCGGCTGCCGGTCGACGTGCTCACCGTGAACAACCGGCTCGACGACCTCAACCCCACCGAGACCGTGGCCGGGCGCCGGGCCGCGCTGGAGCGGCTGGGGGAGCTGGTCGCCTCCTCCCGCGCCGCCTTCGGGGTGCGGTTCGACCCGGTGGGGGAGCGGATCGCCCTCGTCGACGACACCGGGACGCCGATCGACGACGACCGGGCGCTGCTCGTCGTCCTCGACCTCGTCGCCGCGGAGCGGCGCAGCGGCGAGGTGGCGCTGCCCGTGACGACCACCCGGGTGGCCGAGCAGGTCTGCCGCTACCACGGGGTCCGGGTCGTGTGGACGACGACCGCGCCGGCCGACCTGGCCCGGGCGTCCGGCCTGCCCGGGCTCATCGTGGGCGGGGACGGACGTGGCGGGTTCGTCGTCCCCGAGTCCAGCCCGGCGGTGGACGGGTTCGCCGCCTTCGTGCGGCTGCTGGGGCTGGTCGCCCGCACCCAGCTCACCCTCAGCCAGATCGACGCCCGGATCCCGCGCACCCACGTGCTGCGCCGCGACGTCCCGACACCGTGGGCGCACAAGGGCCAGGTCATGCGCGCGGTGCTGGAGGCCACCAACGGACGGGCGGTCGACACCACCGACGGGGTGCGGGTCGTCGAGCCGGACGGCCGGTGGGTGCTCGTGCTGCCCGACCCGGCCGAGGCGGTCACCCGGCTGTGGGCCGAGGCGGAGACCAAGGACGCCGCCGCCACCCTGCTCGACGAGTGGGCCGGCGTCGTGGACCGAGCGGGGCACTGAGGGTGCCCGTGGCTCCGCCCGCCCCACCGCCTGCTCCCGCGCCACCGGCCGCGCCCGGGGGGCGCACGGACGCGGTCGCCGCGCTGCTCGGCCGGGTCTGGGACGACGCGCTGGACCCCGGGTACGCCGCGGCGGCCAGCCGGCGGACCGTCGCCCGGCCGGAGGGTCCGCCACCCGGGACGCCGGTGCCGCGCCGCCACGGGCGCTCCCTGGGCGCGGGGCTCTCCCTGGCCCTGGTGGGCCTGGTCCTCGCGGCCGCGGCCGTCGAGGCCAACGTGCAGCGGCCCGTCGTCGAGCAGCGGCGCGCCGAGCTGCTCGCCGACGTCGCGGAGCAGACGGACCGCAACGACGCGCTGGCCGCCGGGCTGGCCGCGCTGCGGGCCGAGGTGGACGGCCTCGAGAGCGCCGGCCTGGGCGCGACCGCCGAGGGCGAGCGGCTGGCGGACCAGCTGGAGTCCCTCGGCGCGCGGACCGGGACGGCGGCGGTCCGCGGGCCCGGCGTGGCGGTCACGCTCGACGACGCGGAGCCGGGTGACCCGGCGCTCACCGACGACCCCGCCCTCGGCCGGGTCCTCGACCGCGACCTGCAGCTGGTCGTCAACGGGCTGTGGGCGGCCGGCGCGGAGGCGGTGTCGGTGAACGACCAGCGACTCACCTCCCTCTCGGCCATCCGGGCGGCGGGGGAGGCGATCCTCGTCGACTACCGGCCGCTCGCCCGCCCCTACGTCGTCCAGGCGATCGGCGACCCGGACTCGCTGGCGGCGCGCTTCGTGGCCGGTCCGGGAGGGCGGGGGCTGCAGACGCTGGGGGAGACGTACGGGATCCGGCACGAGGTCTCGGGCGTCGAGGAGATGACGCTGCCCGCGGCGTCCGCCGTGACGCTGCGCTACGCGCGGCCGGAAGGAGCCGAGCCGTGATCGCCGTGCTGGGCCTGGTCCTCGGGATCCTGCTCGGTGTGGTGCTCGAGCCGGACGTGCCGGTGTGGCTGCAGCCCTACCTGCCGATCGCGGTGGTGGCCGCCCTCGACGCCGTGTTCGGCGCGCTGCGGGCCACGCTGGAGGGCATCTTCGACGACCGGGTGTTCGTCATCTCCTTCCTGGCCAACGTGCTCGTGGCGGCCCTCATCGTGTTCCTCGGCGACCAGCTCGGGGTCGGGGCCCAGCTGTCGACCGGTGTCGTCGTCGTCCTCGCGGTGCGCATCTTCAGCAACGCCGCGGCCATCCGGCGCAGCCTGTTCGGGGCGTGAGCGTGTCGACCCCGCCGAACCCGCCGACGACCGCCGAGGCCCGGCACCGGCTGGGGGTGGCGCTGCGCCCCCGGCGCACCCGCACCCAGGCGATGGTCGGCGCGCTGTTCGTCGTCCTCGGCTTCGCCCTGGCGACGCAGGTGCGCACGACCGCGGCGGACGACGGCCTCAGCACCGCCCGCGAGGAGGACCTGGTGCGCATCCTGGACGACCTGGGGGAGCGCAACGACCGGCTGGCCGGCGAGATCCGCGACCTCGAGGACGTCCGGGACGAGCTGCTGACCGGCACCGACCAGTCGGCCACTGCGATCGAGGAGGCCCGCGCCCGGGCCGCGGCGCTGGGGATCCTCGCCGGCACGGTGCCCGCCGTCGGACCGGGGGTGGTCGTCACGGTCCGCGACCCCCAGGGCCAGGTGGACGCCGCGGCGCTGCTCGACGCCGTGCAGGAGCTGCGGGACGCGGGGGCCGAGGCCATCCAGATCGGCTCGGTCCGGGTGGTCGCGCAGACGGCGCTGCTCGACGACGACCCGGGGTCGGTGGTGGTGGACGGCCGGCGGCTGGAGGCGCCCTACACCATCACGGCGATCGGTGACCCGCGCACCCTGGCGTCGGCGCTGCGCATCCCGGGCGGGGTCGTGGAGTCCCTGCGCAACGTGGGTGGGGACGCCGTCGTCGCCGAGCGGGACGAGGTCGAGGTCACGGCGGTGCGGCCCGCCGAGGACCCGCGCTACTCCAGCCCGGCCGCGAGCCGGTAGCGCACAGGCCGGGGTCCCGTGCCAGGCTGTATGCCCGTACGCGTCGAAAGTCGAGCAGAAGGGACCACGCGACGTGAGCGACACCCCCACGGAGCTGCGGTACACCGCTGAGCACGAGTGGGTCCGAGGCCCCGGCGCCGACGGCGTCGTGCGGTTCGGGATCACCGACTTCGCCCAGGAGGCCCTCGGCGACATCGTCTACGTGTCCCTGCCCGAGGTCGGCGCCGAGCTGCGCGCCGGCGAGCCATGCGGCGAGGTCGAGTCGACGAAGAGCGTGAGCGACCTCTACGCCCCGGTCAGCGGTGTCGTCGTGGCGCGCAACACCGCCCTGGACGCCGCCCCGGAGCTGGTGAACTCCGACCCCTACGGCGACGGCTGGATGATCGACGTCCGGACCGGCGAGGACGCCGCTGCCGCACTGCTCGACGCGGCGGCCTATACCGAACTGACAGCCAAGGGCTGAATCTCCACTTGAGACTGAAGGTCCTGGCCGCGGGTTGGCGAGGCAGTCTGAAGTCCCGGTTGACCCTGGTCGGCGCCCGCACCTAGGGTCGGGACAGCGTCCTGCTGGCGCAGCGCGCCCGCGGGTCGAGGGTTCCATTCGGGAGGTCAGCCGCATGACGAGCCAGACCGGTCCGGAGGTCCCGGACCCGTCCGAGGTCACGTCGACCATCGCCCTGCCCGGAGCCGAGCCGGGGGAGGAGCAGCCGGTCGAGCCGGGGGCGGGTCCCGAGCACGCCGACGGTCTGCCGGCCGGGGCGGGCCTGCTCGTCGTCCAGCGCGGGCCCAACGCGGGCAGCCGGTTCATCCTGGAGGCGGAGGTGGTGACCGTGGGTCGGCACCACGAGTCGGACATCTTCCTCGACGACGTCACGGTGTCCCGACGGCACGCGCAGTTCCGGCGCGACCCGGAGGGCTACCGGGTGCGCGACGTCGGCAGCCTCAACGGCACCTACGTCAACCGCCGGCGCATCGACGACGTACTGCTGGCCGGCGGCGACGAGGTGCAGATCGGCAAGTACCGCCTGCTCTACCTCACCGGACGGGGGAGCGGTCCGAGCGGAGTCGTGGGGTGAGCGGGGCGGTCCCGGCGCGGGCCCACCTGAGCATCGGCGAGGTGCTGGCCCGGCTGCGCCCGGAGTTCCCGGACGTCACGATCTCGAAGATCCGCTTCCTGGAGTCCGAGGGCCTCATCGACCCGCAGCGCACGCCGTCCGGGTACCGCAAGTTCGGCCCGGAGGACGTCCAGCGGCTGCGCTACGTGCTGGCCGCCCAGCGGGACCGGTACCTGCCCCTGCGGGTCATCAAGGAGCACCTCGACGCCATGGACCGGGGCCTGGAGCCCCCCGACGTGCCCGGCGCCGCACCCCGCGTGCCGATGTCCGTCGTGGCCGTCGACGGGCTGCCGACACCCGACGCGTTCGCCCGTGACGGCACCGAGCTGCGGCTGTCCCGGACCGAGCTCGTCGAGGCCGCGGGCATCGACGAGGAGCGCCTCGCGCAGCTGGAGGCGTACGGGCTGGTGGCCACCCGCCACGGCTCGTCCCACTACGACGGGGACGCGCTGGTCGTGGCCAAGACGGTCGGTGAGATGGCCCGGTTCGGGCTGGGCCCGCGCCACCTGCGGGCGTTCAAGGCGGCGGCCGACCGCGAGGTGGGGCTGATCGAGCAGGTCGTCGCGCCGCTGCAGCACCAGCGCAACCCCGAGGCCCGGGCCCGCACCGAGGAGGTCGTCCGCGAGCTGGCTGCGCTGTCGGTCCGGCTGCACGCCGGGCTGGTCCGCGCCGGGCTGTCCGTCGACCGGCACCGCTGAGGACCGGCGCGGGTAGGCTGGCCGTCGTGCGCGCGTTGGATGTGGTCGGGGTCCGGGTCGAGATGCCGTCGAACCAGCCGATCGTGCTGCTGCGCGAGGTCGACGGCGAGCGGTTCCTGCCGATCTGGATCGGGGCGGCCGAGGCCACCGCGATCGCCTTCGCCCAGCAGGGCGTGGTGCCCGCCCGGCCGCTGACCCACGACCTCATGCGCGACGTCATCGAGGCCCTGGGCGCCCGGCTCGT
This sequence comes from Actinomycetes bacterium, assembly GCA_025455945.1. Lineage (GTDB taxonomy): Bacteria > Actinomycetota > Actinomycetes > Prado026 > Prado026 > Prado026. Next base: position 11,654 of record JALOLN010000012.1, on the reverse strand, counting down.
CGAGGTGCGGATCACCGCGCTGCGCGACGGGGTCTTCTACGCCGAGCTGGTCTTCGCCGACGGGGTCGAGGTCAGTGCCCGCCCGTCGGACTCGATCGCCCTGGCCCTGCGCACCGGTTCGCCGATCGTCGGGTCGGAGGAGGTGCTCGCCGAGGCCGGCATCGTCATCCCGGACGAGCAGGAGGACGAGGTCGAGAAGTTCCGCGAGTTCCTCGACCAGATCTCCCCCGAGGACTTCGAGTCGCCCGAGTCCTGAACCCTTGACCTCAGGTGGAGAGTTCTGATTCTCGAGTCGAGGTCGAGAGTTGCCCCTGCGGCGTGTCGAGGCCCATGTCGTTGACCGGGTTCGCCGGTGGCCCTACGGTTCGGGTGACTGACATCGGTGTGGTTCGGCACTCGTCCCGGGAGGTCTGGCGTGACCGGCAGCGAGACGCGTGCGGACGGCGTGACCACCGGGGCGGCGACCCCGGCCCTCCGAGCCGGTCATCGGGCGGGGGAGCAGGGCCTGCTGTTCGACGACGACGTCAGCCCGCTGCCCGAGGACGTCGGCTACCGCGGTCCGGTGGCCTGTGCCGCTGCCGGCATCACCTACCGCCAGCTGGACTACTGGGCGCGGACCGGCCTGGTCGAGCCGAGCATCCGCCCCGCGGCGGGCTCCGGCACCCAGCGGCTCTACGGCTTCCGCGACATCCTCGTGCTCAAGGTGGTGAAGCGGCTGCTGGACAGCGGGGTGTCGCTGCAGCAGATCCGCGCCGCCGTCCAACACCTGCGTGACCGCGGTGTGGCGGACCTCGCCCAGATCACCCTGATGAGCGACGGGGCCACCGTGTACGAGTGCACCTCGGCCGACGAGGTCGTCGACCTCGTCCAGGGCGGCCAGGGCGTGTTCGGTATCGCCGTGGGTCGGGTGTGGCGCGAGGTCGAGGGGTCGCTCGCGGCGCTGCCCAGCGAGCGGGCCGGCGGGGACACCCTCGCCGCCCCGGCGGACGCCACGCTCCCGGGCGACGAGCTCGCCTCCCGACGCCGTGCCCGGGTCGGGGGCTGACGGCTAGACTCGCGCTGCCGACGAACCCGCACGGGAGAGTCCGTCGACCCCCTGGGGCCGGCGGCGCCGAAGGGGCAACCCTCCCCGGAACCTCTCAGGCGACCAGGACCGCGCGGGCGAGGCGACTCTGGAGGGGCCCCCGCGGGTCGTGACAGAGGGGGAGGCCCGCGTGCCGGGCGGCGTCCGCCCACCCGGCACGACCGACGCGACTCGGAAGGCCGAACCCGTGAGCGACGCCGTGCGTGACCCGGTGGACAGCGTCCCCTCCCTCGCCGCGCTGGAGGCCGCCGCGCCGTTCCACCGCCGGCACATCGGACCGGACGCCGCCACGCAGCAGCGGATGCTGGCCGCCGTCGGGTTCGCCTCGCTCGCGGACCTCGTCGCCGCCGCGGTGCCCGAGTCGATCCGGCTCACCGAGCCGCTGGCCCTCGGGCCGGGGCGCAGCGAGCCGGAGGTGCTGGCCGAGCTGCGCGAGCTGGCCGCGCGGAACACCCCGATGGTGTCGATGATCGGTCTGGGCTACTCCGGCACCGTCACCCCGGCGGTGGTGCGGCGCAACGTCCTGGAGAACCCGGGCTGGTACACCTCGTACACGCCCTACCAGCCGGAGATCAGCCAGGGCCGGCTCGAGGCGCTGCTGAACTTCCAGACGATGGTCGAGGACCTCACCGGCTTGCCGGTGGCCGGGGCGAGCCTGCTCGACGAGGGCACGGCGGCGGCCGAGGCGATGGCGCTCATGCACCGCGCCAGCCGGTCGGGCAGCGACCTGCTCCTCGTGGACGCCGACACCCACCCGCAGACCCTCGCGGTGCTGGCCACCCGGGCCACGCCGATCGGCATCGAGCTGCGCCCGGTCGACGTCGGCGCGGCCCTGCCGGACGAGCCGTTCTTCGGCGTCCTGCTGTCGTTCCCGGGGTCCAGTGGCGCCGTGCGTGACCTGGCCGAGGCGGTCGCGCAGGGCCACCAGCGGGGCGCCCTGGTCGCGGTGACGACCGACCTCCTCGCGCTCACCGTGCTGCAGCCGCCCGGTGAGCTCGGTGCCGACGTCGTCGTGGGCAGCAGCCAGCGGTTCGGGGTCCCGCCCGGCTTCGGCGGGCCGCACGCGGCGTTCATGGCGGTGCGCGCCGGGCTGGAGCGCGCCCTGCCCGGCCGCCTGGTCGGGGTGAGCGTGGACGCCGACGGCCGCCCCGCCTTCCGGCTCGCGCTGCAGACCCGCGAGCAGCACATCCGCCGCGAGCGGGCGACGAGCAACATCTGCACCGCCCAGGTGCTGCTCGCGGTCATGGCCAGCATGTACGCCGTCTACCACGGCCCGGAGGGCCTGCGGGACATCGCGCGGCGCACCCACCGCTTCGCCGCGCTGCTGGCCGCCGGGCTGCGCGCCGGCGGCGTCGAGGTGGTCAGCGACGCCTTCTTCGACACCGTGCAGGCCGTGGTCCCGGGACGCGCCCGCGAGGTGGTCGCGGCCGCCCGGGCGCGCGGGGTCAACCTGCGGCTCGTCGACCCGGACACCGTCGGGGTCAGCACCGACGAGACCACGACCCGCGAGCACCTGGCCCGGGTCTGGGCGGCGTTCGGCGTGCACGGCTCCGACGTCGACGTCGACGCACTCGACGCCGCGACCCCCGACGCGTTGCCGTCCGCGCTGCGGCGCACCAGCCCGTACCTCACCCACCCGGTGTTCCACGACCACCGCAACGAGACCGCCATGCTGCGGTACCTGCGCCGGCTCGCCGACCGGGACTTCGCCCTGGACCGCGGCATGATCCCGCTGGGCTCGTGCACGATGAAGCTCAACGCCACGACGGAGATGGAGCCCGTCAGCTGGCCGGAGTTCGCCTCGCTGCACCCCTTCGCGCCGCTGGACCAGGCAGCCGGCACCCTCGAGCTGATCCGCCAGCTCGAGGCCTGGCTGGTCGCGGTCACCGGCTACGACGCGGTGTCGCTGCAGCCGAACGCCGGCAGCCAGGGCGAGTTCGCGGGGCTGCTCGCGATCCGGGCCTACCTGCGGGGGACCGGCTCACCCGACCGCGACGTCTGCCTCATCCCGTCGTCCGCGCACGGCACCAACGCGGCGTCGGCGGTGATGGCCGGCCTGCGGGTGGTCGTGGTCGCCTGTGACGACGCGGGCAACGTCGACGTGGCGGACCTGCGGGCGAAGATCACCGAGCACGGCGACCGGCTGGCCGCGCTGATGGTCACCTACCCCTCCACGCACGGGGTGTTCGAGGAGTCCATCACCGAACTGTGCGCGCTCGTGCACGACGCGGGCGGGCAGGTGTACGTCGACGGGGCCAACCTCAACGCCCTCGTCGGGCTGGCCCAGCCCGGCCGGTTCGGCGCCGACGTGAGCCACCTCAACCTGCACAAGACCTTCTGCATCCCGCACGGCGGGGGCGGGCCCGGGGTCGGGCCCATCGCCGTCCGGGCCCACCTGGCCCCCTACCTGCCCAGCCACCCGATGGTCCCCGAGGCCGGCCCGGAGACGGGGGTGGGTCCGGTGTCGAGCGCCCCCTGGGGCTCGGCGAGCATCCTGCCGATCTCGTGGGCCTACCTGCGGCTGATGGGCGGTGCGGGGCTGACCGCGGCGACGCAGGTGGCCATCCTCGCGGCCAACTACGTCGCGGCGCGGCTCGCCCCGCACTACCCGGTGCTCTACACCGGCCGCGGCGGGCTGGTCGCGCACGAGTGCATCATCGACCTGCGCGGCATCACGAAGCAGACCGGCGTGACCGTGGACGACGTGGCGAAGCGGCTCATCGACTACGGGTTCCACGCCCCGACGATGTCGTTCCCCGTGGCCGGGACCCTGATGATCGAGCCGACGGAGTCGGAGGACCTCGCCGAGCTGGACCGCTTCTGCGACGCCATGCTCGCGATCAGGGGGGAGATCGACCGGGTCGCGGCGGGGGAGTGGCCCGTCGACGACAACCCGCTGCGCGGGGCGCCGCACACCGTCGCCGGGCTGCTTGGGGAGTGGCCGCACCCGTACTCCCGCGAGGAGGCCGCGTTCCCGTTGCCCGCGCTGCGCCAGGAGAAGTACTGGTCGCCGGTGCGCCGCATCGACGGCGCCTACGGCGACCGGCACCTGGTGTGCTCGTGCCCGCCGGTGAGCGAGCTCGCCACCTGAGGCGCCGCGGCCTCGCGATCGGGAGCCGGGTCAGGTGCGTCCGTCGGTCTCCTGGGCGGAGAACAGCGTCGGCTGCGCCGCCATCCAGTCGGCGTGCAGGACGGGGAACCCCGCCGCACGGACGGCCTGGACCACGAGGACGTCGTCGTCCACCACGACGGCGACCGAACGGGTGCGAGCCAGCTGCCGCAGCACGGCCACCTTGGTGAACCGCGCCGGCCGGCGGTCGTCGTCCCGCCGCATGTGCAGCGGTCCGGCCGGCAGCCCGTGCCGGCCCAGCCAGGCCACCGTCGCCGTCCGGCAGCGCTCCGGTCGGCCGGTGAGCCAGACGATCTCGTGCTCCTCGGCGACCAGGCGGGCCACCACCGCGCGTCCCTCGGGCAGCACCGGGTCGTCGTCCGCCGCCGCGAAGAACCCGGCCCAGTCCCTGGGCCGCCGCTCCAGGAAGCGCAGCCGGTGGCGGACGTCCGCCACGGTGCCATCGAGGTCGACGACGGCGCAGGGCCGGTCGGCGAGGGGGGCCATCCGGACACCGTAGGCCCGCCGGTACCGTCAGGGCATGACCGATCCGGCCTGGCTGACCGACGCGCTGCGGTCCACCGCGCCGTTCATCCGGACGCTCGGCCTGGAGGTGGTCGCGCTCGACGACGACCACGCCCTGCTGCGGCTGCCGCACGCCGAGGCGGTGCTCAACCATGTCGGAGGCCCGCACGCCGGCGCGATCTTCTCGCTGGGGGAGTCCGCCGCGGCCGCCCTCATGGTGCAGCGCTTCGGCGGCTGGCTCGACCGTGCCGTCCCGCTCGCGGTCAGCGGGGAGATCCGCTGGCTGAGGCTGGCGCGCAGCGGGGTGACCGCCGAGGCGCGGATGCTGCGTCCGGCGGCGGAGGTGCTGGCCGAGCTGGAGCGGGGCGGGCACCCCGAGTGGGACACCCGGGTGGTGTTCCGCCGCGAGGACGACGGCGCGGAGTGCGCCGAGATGACCGTCGTCCTGACCCTGCGTCCGCGGAAGGACTGACCATGGACCCGCACGCCGCGGCCGAGTGGCTGCGCTCCGCCGTCCCGTTCGTGCACCACCTGGGCCTGGAGTTCCTCGAGGTGCAGCCGACTCGGGCGGTGCTGCGGCTGCCCGACCAGCCGGCCTTCCACAACCACGTGGGCGGGCTGCACGCGGGGGCGATGTTCACCCTGGGCGAGTCGGCCTCGGGGGCGGTCGTGCTGGCCAGCTTCGGGGACCTCCTCGACCGGGCGACGCCGCTGCCGACACAGGTGGAGATGCGCTTCCTCAAGGTGGCGCTCGGCCCGGTGACCGCGGAGGCGGTGCTCGGGCGGCCGGTGGCCGAGGTGCTGGCCGAGCTGGACGCCGGGACCCGGCCGGAGTTCCCCGTCGCCGTGACGGTCCGCACCGACGACGGGACGGTGACCAGCGAGCTGTCCATCACCTGGACGTTGCGGCCGAACCGCTGACGGCGTCCGGACCGCTGCGGCAGGCTGGAGCCATGGGCGAGGACGTCGCCGGTCGGGTCTTCACCCGCGAGGACCGGCAGAAGTACCGCGAGAAGGTGCATCGCTGCCTCGACGTGTTCGCGCGGATGCTCGCCGAGTCGCGGTTCGACTTCGAGCAGCCGATGACCGGCATGGAGGTCGAGCTCAACCTCGTCGACGACGACGGGCAGCCGTCGCTGCGCAACGCGGAGGTGCTGCAGCGCATCGACGACCCGGCCTTCGTCGCCGAGCTCGCGCAGTTCAACCTCGAGATCAACGTGCGGCCGCGCAGCCTCATCGCCGACGGGGCGGTCGGCCTGGAGGGTGACCTGCGGGCCCAGCTCAACTCGGCCAACGCCCAGGCGCGGCAGACCGGCGCCGGGTTCATGATGATCGGGATCCTGCCCACGCTCATGCCCGAGCACCTCACCTCCGAGAGCCTGAGCGCCAACCCCCGCTACGCGCTGCTCGACGAGCAGATGCTGCTGGCGCGCGGGGAGGACCTGCACATCGAGATCGAGGGGGTGGAGTCGCTGGAGACCTACGCCGACTCCATCGCCCCGGAGGCGGCCTGCACCAGCGTGCAGTTCCACCTCCAGGTCAGCCCGGACGAGTTCGCGGCGCACTGGAACGCCGCGCAGTGCCTGGCCGGCGTCCAGGTGGCGCTGGGGGCGAACTCGCCGTACTTCTGCGGACGCGAGCTGTGGCGGGAGACCCGGATCGCGCTGTTCACGCAGGCGACCGACACCCGACCGGCGGAGCTGAAGGCGCAGGGGGTCCGGCCGAGGGTGTGGTTCGGCGAACGCTGGATCACGTCGGTGTTCGACCTGTTCGAGGAGAACCTGCGGTACTTCCCGGCGCTGTTGCCCATCCTCGACCGGGAGGACCCCGTCGCCGTCCACGACGCGGGGGGCACCCCGCACCTGCAGGAGCTGCGGCTGCACAACGGCACGGTGTGGCGGTGGAACCGGCCGGTGTACGACGTCGTCGAGGGCCGGCCGCACCTTCGGGTGGAGAACCGGGTGCTGCCGTCGGGCCCGAGCGTCGTCGACGTCATGGCCAACGGCGCGCTCTACTACGGCGCCTTGCGGGTGCTCGCCGCGCAGGACCGCCCGGTGTGGACCCAGATGTCGTTCCACACGGCCGAGGACAACTTCACCGAGGCCGCGGTCAAGGGCATCCACGCGACGCAGTACTGGCCAGGGTACGGTGAGGTCCCGGTGGCCGAGCTGGTGCTGCGCCGCATCCTGCCGCTGGCGCACCAGGGCCTGCGGGAGTGGGGCGTGGACGACGCCGTCCGGGAGCGGCTGCTCGGCGTCATCGAGGGCCGCTGCATCACCGAGCGCAACGGCGCCGCCTGGCAGGTCGCCACGGTGCACCGCCTCGAGGAGCAGGGGATGGACCGCCTGTCCGCCCTGGCGGAGATGACCCGCCGCTACGTCGAGCACATGCACGCCAACGAGCCCGTGCACACCTGGTCCCACTGACCCCGCCCCCCGCTCTACTTCTGCATCAAGGGGCCCTTGTGGCGAATAGATCGCCGTGGGACGCCCTTCATCACCAGACCGCGCGGACGCTGGCACGATCCGGCCGACCCATGATGGGCGCGACATGGCGATCTAGTGGCATCAGGGGACCCTTGATGCCGGAAGGGGAAGGGGAAGGGGAAGGGAAAGGGGGTTGGTCGGTGGGGGCCAGGTAGCGTGGCGGGGTGCTCCGGGTCGCCCTCACGCCGCGCTGGCTGGCCCTGCACCTGCTCCTCGTCCTGGCCGTCGGGACCATGCTCTGGCTGGGCTCGTGGCAGTGGCACCGGGCCGTCGAGGCCAGCCGACCGGGCCCGGCCCCCGAGGACCTCGCACCCGTCCCGGTGGCCGACGTGCACCGGGTCGGCCAGACGCTCCCGACCGAGCTGGCCGGCCGCCGCGTCGTCGTCGCCGGCCGGTACGACGCCACCGAGCAGGTGCTCGTGCCGGACCGCGACGTGGGGGGGCGGACCGGGCTGTGGGTGGTCACGCCCCTCGTCACGGTGGACGGCTCCGGGGTGCTCGTCGTCCGTGGCTGGGTGCCGTCTGCCGACGACCCTGCGGTCGCCGTCCCGACCGAGGACGTCGACGTCGCCGGCCGGCTGCAGCCCTCGGAGACCGCCCAGCGGGGCGTGGCACCGGGGGAGCGGCTGCCGGAGGGGCAGGTCGCCGCGGTCAGCACCGCTGCGCTGCTGCGAGAGGTCCCGTACCCGCTGTACGACGGGTACGTCGCGCTCGTCTCGCAGGACCCGGCGGCCCAGCCCTCGCCGATGCCGCTGCCCGAACAGCCCCCGGCGGCCCGTCCAGCGGAGCTGCGACTGCAGAACTACGCCTACGCCGTCCAGTGGGTGCTCTTCGCCGGCTTCGCGGTGTTCCTGTGGTGGCGCGCCCTGCGCGACGCCAGCCGCCGGGCGAGTGCCCCTGCGGAGGACCCGGTAGCGTCGGCGTCGTGAAGGGTGCCCTGCTCCGCTACCGCGTGATGGCCTACATCGTCGGCGTCCTGCTCCTCGTGCTGGTGTTCGTGGCGATGCCGCTGAAGTACCTCGGCGACGACCCGACGCTGGTCGAGACGATCGGGCCGGTCCACGGCTTCCTCTACGCCGTCTACCTGCTCGTCACCCTCGACCTGGCGCTGCGGGCGAAGTGGCGGTGGGGGTTCACGCTGCTCGTCATGCTCGCCGGGACGATCCCTTTCCTGTCCTTCGTCGCCGAACGACGGGTCGCCCACCGGGTGGCCGCCGAGCACCTGGTCTGACGACGTGGCCGGCGCCATGGAGTGGGGCGACGTCGCAGAGCGGCTGGCCGCTGCCAGGTACTGGTGGGTGGCTACGGCCGGACCGCGCGGACCACACGCCGTTCCGGTCTGGGGCGTCGTCGCTGACGGCGTGCCGTGGTGCTACGGCGACCCGGACGCCGTGCGGGTGCGCAACCTCACGCACGACTCGCGCATCGTCGTCCACCTCGAGAGCGCCGAGGACGTGCTCGTCGTCCACGGGACGGCTCAGGTGGCGGCCGAGCCAGCCGACCGGCCGGACGTCGTCGCGGCGTATCACGCCAAGTACACGGCACCCGAGGAGCTGATGTGGCTGCCCGACGCCCCGGGGATGGCGGGCGCGATCCTCGTGCGCGTCACGCCCACCACCGCGTTGGCCTGGACCCTGCCCGACCTGTTCGGCTCCCAACGGCGGTGGGGCAGTGGACCTGCGGTGCCCCGGTGACGTGACTTGACATAATGTGTCTTATCGGCGCACCATCCTGGTGCACTTGCCGCACACAGTGACAGCTGCTGGCCCCCGAGCGGGCGACCGCAGCCCGGCGTGCCGGCTCGACCCGCCGAGCGTCCCGCACCGTCGCCGGGCGCGCTGTGTGCGGCCGGTGCACCCGGCACGGAAGACGACGGACGTGGGACGAAGGACACTGCCGCGGCCGAACCCCCCGGGTGGACCCTGGCCCTCGTGACCGACGCCCCGTTCCCGTCCGACCTCGAGATCGCCCGCGCCGCCCGTCCCGACCCCATCGTGGAGGTCGCCGCGCGCGCCGGGCTGGCCGAGGAGCACCTCGAGCCCTACGGGCACTACGTCGCCAAGCTCGCGCCGTCGGCCCGGGCCGCGCTCGCCGACCGGCCGGCCGGCAAGTACGTCCTCGTGACCGCGGTCACACCGACCCCGCTCGGCGAGGGCAAGACGACGACCGCGGTCGGGCTGGCCCAGGGGTTCCAGCACCTCGGCCGGACGGCGACGCTGGCGCTGCGCCAGCCGTCCATGGGGCCGACGTTCGGGATCAAGGGGGGCGCCGCCGGGGGCGGCTACAGCCAGGTCATCCCCATGGAGACGCTCAACCTGCACCTCACCGGCGACTTCCACGCGGTGACCGCCGCGCACAACCTGCTCGCGGCGATGGTCGACAACCACCTGCACCACGGCAACGCCCTCGGCATCGACCCGCGCAACATCTCCTGGCGGCGGGTGGTGGACGTCAACGACCGGGCGCTGCGCGGTGTCGTCCTCGGGCTCGGCGCCCGGGTGGACGGCGTGCCGCGGCAGAGCGGCTTCGACATCACCGCGGCCAGCGAGGTCATGGTGATCCTGGCCCTGGCCACGTCGCTCGATGACCTGCGCACCCGGCTCGGCCGCATCGTCGTCGGCTACACCTTCGACGGCCTGCCGGTCACCGCGGAGGACCTCAAGGCCGCCGGGGCGATGGCCGTGATCATGCGGGACGCGATCAAGCCCAACCTGCTGCAGACGCTCGAGGGCACGCCAGTGCTCGTGCACGCCGGCCCGTTCGGCAACATCGCCACCGGCAACTCCTCCGTCGTCGCCGACCTCGTGGGCATCCGGATGGGCGACCTGCTGATCACCGAGGCGGGGTTCGGCGCCGACATGGGCGCGGAGCGCTTCTTCAACGTCAAGTGCCGCATCTCCGGCCTCGTCCCGGACGCCGCGGTGCTCGTGGCGACGGTCCGGGCGCTGAAGGCGCACAGCGGCCGGCACCGGATCCGCCCAGGCAAGCCGCTGCCGCCCGAGCTCCTGGCGGAGAACCCCGAGGAGGTCCTGGCCGGCGGGGCGAACCTGCGCAAGCAGATCGAGAACGTCCGGCGGTTCGGCGTCTCCCCCGTCGTCGCGATCAACGCCTTCCCCAGCGACCACCGCTCCGAGCACCAGGCGATCCGGCACATCGCCGAGCAGGCCGGCGCCCGCGTGGCGGTCACCCGGCACGTCGCCGAGGGCGGCTCCGGGGCCGTCGAGCTGGCCCGCACCGTCGCCGACGCGTGCGAGGAGACGCGGTCGTTCCGGTTCCTCTACGCCCTCGACGCCCCGCTGGTGCACAAGATCGAGACGGTGGCCCGGGAGATCTACGGTGCGGACGGCGTGGACCTCTCCCCCACCGCCGCCGAGCAGCTGCGCCGCTTCGAGGTGCTCGGCTACGGCGCGTTCCCCGTGGTCATCGCGAAGACCCACCTGTCGCTGTCGTCGGACCCGGCCCTGCTGGGGGCGCCCACCGGCTGGCGGATGCCGGTCCGCGAGGTCCGGGCGGCCGCCGGGGCCGGCTACGTCTACGCGATCAGCGGCGAGATGCGGACCATGCCGGGGCTGTCCATGCACCCGGCGGCCGAGCGGATCGACCTCGACGCCGACGGCGAGATCGTCGGGCTGAGCTGAGCGCGGCCGACCCCGTGCCGCACCCCTACCTCGAGCCCCCCGGGCCGTTGGCGATCGTGCACCGCGGCGGCGCGGCCGAGGCGGCCGAGAACTCCGCGGCGGCGTTCCGGCGGGCCGTCGCGCTCGGCTTCCGGTACCTCGAGACCGACGTCCACGCCACCGCGGACGGCGTCGTCCTGGCCTTCCACGACCACCGGCTGGACCGGGCGACGGACCGCCGGGGCGTCATCGAGCGGCTCACCTGGGCGGAGGTCTCACGGGCCCGGATCGGCGGGACCGAGCCGATCCCCCGGCTGGCCGACCTGCTCGCCGAGCTGCCCGACGTCCGGTTCGCCCTCGACCCCAAGCACGACGCCGCGGTCCGCCCGCTGGCCGAGCTGCTGCGCCGGACCGGGGCGCTGGCCCGGGTCTGCCTCGGCTCGTTCAGCGACCGCCGGCTGGCCTGGCTGCGGACCGCCCTCGGCCCGCAGGCCTGCCTGGCGCTCGGCCCGCGCGGGGTGGCCGCGCTGCGCGTGGCGGCGACGACCGGGCGGAACCCCGGGCTGCCGCCGGCGCAGGTCGTCGCGGTGCCGCCCCGGGTGGGGCCGCTCCCGCTGGTCGACACGCGGTTCGTGTCGGCGGCGCACGCGCACGGGCTGCAGGTGCACGTGTGGACCGTGGATGACGCCGCCGAGATGCACCGCCTGCTCGACCTCGGCGTGGACGGCGTGATGACCGACCGGCCCCTCGTCCTGCGCGAGGTGCTGCGGCGACGCGGGGTCTGGGACCCTCCCCTCCCCTCCCCTAGGCTGCGCGCGTGACCGCACCCACCG
>JALOLN010000099.1 GCA_025455945.1 Actinomycetes bacterium | reverse complement strand
ACCTCGGCGTAGACACGGGCGCCACGGGCGGCGGCGTGCTCGGCGCCCTCGAGGACGAGCACGGCGGCGCCCTCGCCGAACACGAAGCCGTCGCGGCCCGTGTCGTAGGGGCGGCTGGCCCGCTCCGGCTCGTCGTTGCGCTTGGACAGCGCCATCATGGCCGCGAACGCGGCGAGGGGCAGCGGGTGGATGCAGGCCTCGGTGCCGCCCACGGCGACGACGTCGGCCCGGCCGCTGCGGATCATCGCCAGCCCCTGGGCGACCGCCTCGGCACCCGAGGCGCACGCCGAGACGGGGGTGTGCACGCCGGCCCGAGCCCCGAGCTCGAGGCCGACGACCGCGGCGGGGCCGTTGGGCATGAGCATGGGGATCGTGTGCGGCGACACCCGCCGGGGGCCGTGCGCGCGCAGGGTGTCCCACGCACCGAGCAGGCTGAGCGCACCACCGATGCCGGAGGCGACGACGACCCCCAGCCGCTCGGCCTCGACGTCGGGACGGCCGGCATCGGCCCACGCCTCGCGCGCGGCGAGCAGCGCCAGCTGCTGGGTGCGGTCCAGTCGGCGGGCCTCGACCCGGTCCAGCACGGCCGTGGGCTCGACGGCGACGCTCGCGGCGAACCGCACCGGCAGCTCGGCCGCCCAGTCCTGGGTCAGGGTGCGGACCCCCGAGCGGCCGGCCAGCAGGGCCTGCCAGGTCGACGCGGCGTCGCCGCCGAGCGGCGTGCTGGCGCCGACCCCGGTGACGACGACGCGCCGACCCGCGGTCACGCCGGGACGCCCGCGTTCTGGATGTACGCCACGGCGTCACCGACGGTGCTCAGCGCCTTGACGTCGTCGTCCGGGATCGTGACGCCGAAGCGCTCCTCGGCGGCGACGACGACCTCGACCATCGACAGCGAGTCGACGTCGAGGTCGTCGACGAACGACTTGTCGAGCTGGACGTCGGAGACGGGGATGCCGGCGACCTCGTTCACGATCTCGGCGAGGCCGGCGAGGATCTCAGCCTGGGTGGCCATGGGCAGGTGCTCCTTTGCGGGATGGGTGGGGCGGACGGGTCGGGCGGGGGACAGGGATCAGGGCAGCGTGACGACCTGGGCGGCGTAGGACAGCCCGGCGCCGAAGCCGATGAGCAGCGCGGTACCGCCGTGCGGCGCCTGGCCCTCGGCGAGCATGCGCTCCATCGCCAGCGGGATCGAGGCGGCGGAGGTGTTGCCGGTGTCGACGACGTCCCGGGCGATGGGGACGTCGCCGGGCAGGCCGAGCTTCTTGGCCATGGCCTCGACGATGCGCAGGTTGGCCTGGTGCGGGATGAACGCGTCGAGCTCGTCGATGCCCACCCCGGCGGCGTCCAGGGCCCGCTCGCAGACCGGCGCCATGGCGAACACCGCCCATCGGAAGACCTGCTGGCCGTTCATCGACAGCGTGGGGAAGTGGTCGGTGCCGCCGTCGCGCAGCGCGCTCCAGGGGGCGTCCTGCGTGATCGCGTCGGCCTGGCTGCCGTCGGCGCCCCACACCACCGGTCCGATGCCCGGGGTGTCCGCCGGCCCGACGACGGCCGCCCCGGCGCCGTCCCCGAAGAGGAACGCCGTGCCGCGGTCTGTCGGGTCGATCATGTCGCTGAGCTTCTCGCAGCCCACGACGAGGACCTGCCGGGCCGAGCCGCCGCGCACCATGTCGCTGGCCAGCGCCAGCCCGTGGCAGAAGCCCGCGCAGGCCGCGGAGATGTCGAACGCCGCGGCGCCGGTCGCGCCGATCCGGTGCGCGACGAGCGCGGCGGCAGACGGGGTCTGCAGCAGGTGGGTGACGGTGGCGACCACGACGCAGCCGATCTCGTCGGCGGTCGTCCCGGCCTGGGCCAGCGCCTTCTCGGCCGCCGCCACGCACATGTCGACGACGGACTCGTCGGCTGCCGCCCGGCGCCGGGCGGTGATGCCGGAGCGCTCGCGGATCCACTCGTCGGTGGAGTCGATCGCGGTGAGGATCTCCGCGTTGGGGACGACGCGGGCCGGGCGGTAGCCGCCGACGCCGAGGATCCGGGCGTGCGGCGCACCGGGCCGGGCCCGCAGGCTGGGCCGACCGCTCATGCGGCGCCCTCCTCGGGGTGCAGCCGCAGCAGCGGCTGGCCGGGGGCCACCGGGTCGCCGTCCTCGACCAGCCATTCGACGACGTGCCCCCCGTGCGGTGCTGCGACGACCTGCTGCTCGCGGAGCGAGACCACGACGCCGACGTGGTCCCCGGGCCGCAGCAGGGCGCCGACGCCGTTGCGGCGGAACGTGCCCTTGGCCGGTGCCACCAGCAGCCGCCAGGTCGGCAGGTCGGCGACCGGGCTGGGGCTGCCGTGCCGCTCGACGAGGTCGCGGGCGGCGGCGAGGTCGGCCGGGGTGCGCAGCGCGACCGTCTCCACGCCGGGGAGCACCCGGCGGACGAGCCCGGTCAGGGTGCCCGCCGGCGGCAGCTCGAGGACGGCGGTGACGCCGACGTCGGCCATCGTCTGCAGGCACAGGTCGAAGCGGACCGGCGACGCCACCTGCTCGACGATGCGGTCGAGCACCGCCCGGCCGTCGTGGACGACCGCACCGTCGCGGTTGGAGAGCAGCTGGGTCCTGGGGTCGTGGGTGGTCACGGCGGCGGCCAGCCCGCGCAGCGTCGCCACGGCCGGGGCCATGTGGTGGGTGTGGAACGCACCCGCGACCGGCAGCCGGCGCAGCCGGGCCCCGGGCGGCGGGTCGGCCGCCAGGGCGTCGAGCTGCTCGACGGTCCCGGCGGCGACGAGCTGGCCCGCACCGTTGTCGTTGGCGGCGACGAGGCCGTGGGCGGCGAGGGCGGCGGCCACGGCGGGACGCTCACCGCCGAGCACGGCGGTCATGCCGGTCGGGGCGGCGGCCGCCGCGGTGGCCATGGCGCGGCCCCGCTCGCGGACGAGCACCATGGCCTGCTCGGCGGTGACGACGTGGGCGGCGGCAGCCGCGGTCAGCTCGCCGACCGAGTGGCCGGCGCCGACCGCGACCTGCTCGAAGGCGTCGGCCGGCCGGGGGAACAGCTCGAGCAGCGCGAGCAGGCCCGCCGCCACGAGCAGCGGCTGCGCGACGGCGGTGTCGCGGATGGTGTCCGCGTCGGCCTCGGTGCCGAGCGCGGCGAGGTCGAGCCCGGCGCAGGCGGAGAGCCACTCGAGCCGGGTCCGCAGTGCGGGCGACTCGAGCCAGGGCGTGAGGAAGCCGGGGGTCTGGGCCCCCTGGCCGGGCGCGACGATGGCGAGCACCCGACCACCGTGGCCGACGCCGGGCATGCCACCCGGTGTCGACGCGGACCAGGATCCAGGGGCAACGTTGGAGGTTTCCTACAACGCGGCGGCCGCGTCGGCCAGGCGCCCGAGCGCACCGGCAAGGCGCAGGGCGAACGCGTCCCGGGGGTCGGTCGGGACGAAGCCGGTCAGATCGACGACCCGACGCAGCCGGTACCGCACGGTGTTGGGGTGCACGAAGAGGGTGCGCGCGGCGCCTTCGATGGAGCCGGAGCCCTCGCCGAGCGCGGCCAGCGTCTCGAGCAGGTCCCCGCCGGCCGCCTGCAGGGTCGCGTACCCGCGGGACACCAGCTGGTCGCGGGCCCGCCGGTCGCCGTCCAGGGCCCGCTCGGGCAGCAGCGCCTCGGCCGTGACGGGACGCGGCGCGCCCGGCCAGGCGGCCGCCGCCCGCAGCCCGGCCATCGCCTCCTCCGCCGAGCCCGCAGCCGCGGTGAGGTCGGCGACGACGGGGCCGACGACGACTGGGCCCGGTGCGAACTGCCCGGCCAGCGCCGTGGCGACGCCGAGCGGGTCGGCGACGCCGTCCGCGGCCACGGCCAGCAGGTCCCCCTGGACGGCGCTGATGACGTCGAGCCCCGCGCTGCGGGCACAGCGCTGGACGCCGTCCGCGACGAGGTCCGGCGGGTCGTCGCGGACCAGCCCCACGACCACCGCGACGCCGCCCTGCTGGCCCCAGCCCAGCGCCGACGCCCGCGAGCGGATCCCCTCGTCGACCTCGCCGCGCAGCACGGCGTCGACGACGAGGGCCTCGAGCCGGGCGTCCCACGCGCCGCGGGCCTCGGCGGCCTGCGCGTACACCTGCGCGGCGGCGAAGGCGATCTCGCGTGAGTAGCGCAGCACGCACTCGCGCAGCAGCTGCTCCTCGCCGGGGGCGGCCAGCTCGTCG
This sequence comes from Actinomycetes bacterium, assembly GCA_025455945.1. Classification (GTDB taxonomy): domain Bacteria; phylum Actinomycetota; class Actinomycetes; order Prado026; family Prado026; genus Prado026. Next base: position 3,078 of record JALOLN010000099.1, on the reverse strand, counting down.
ACCTGCTCCTCGACGACGGCGATCGTCAGCCGGATCATCTCGACGGTCTGCTGCAGCGACACCGCCCGGGCGAGCTCCCGGGGGGCGGTGCCGAAGACGTCGGCGGTGATGGCCAGCTGCGTGCCGGGGCGGCGGAACCACTCGAGGAAGGCCGCGATCCCGGCCTGCGCGACCAGGCCCACCCAGGACCGCTCCTCCGGCGGCATCGCGCGGTACCAGGGCAGCGCCTCGTCCATCCGCTGGATCGCGTCGGTGGCGAGCCGCCCGACGGCGCGCTCCAGCCGGCGGACGGTGGCCACCCGGCGCCGTGACATGGCGGCAGCGTAGGGCCAGCCGGCCGGTCCGTTGTGGGACCCCGACAAGTGTTGATCATCGGCTGTTCGGGCTCAACCGCCGCGCAGAACCCCGGTTGGCCGATGATCAACGAGGGGGACGGGGGTCGGCGGACGCCGTAGCGTGCCGGTGTGACGGCATCCGGGCGGACAGCGGCCCTCGCTGCGTTGCGACGGATCGCGTTCCTGCTCGAGCGGGAGGGCGCCGAGACGCACCGGGTGCGGGCCTTCCGCGGCGCCGCCGCAGTCCTCGACGGGCTCAGCGACGCCGCGCTTGCCGAGCGCGTCGCAACCGGGACGCTCGGTGACCTGCCGGGCATCGGCCCGGTCACGGCCCGGGTGGTCGCCGAGGCCGCGACCGGCCGCCGGCCGGGCTACCTCGAGCCGCTGGAGGAGGCGGCCCGGCGGCCGGTGGCGACCGGCGGGGAGGCGCTGCGGGCGGCGCTGCGCGGTGACCTGCACGTCCACTCCGACTGGTCGGACGGCGGGTCGCCGGTGGCCGAGATGGCCCGAACCGCGCAGGCCCTCGGGCACGAGTACGTCGCGCTCACCGACCATTCGCCCCGGCTGCGCGTGGCCCGCGGGCTGACCGCGGAGCGGCTGCGCGAGCAGCTGGACCTGGTGCGGCGGGTCAACGTCGAGCTGGCGCCGTTTCGGATCCTCACCGGGATCGAGGTCGACATCCTCCCCGACGGGTCGCTGGACCAGGACGCGGACCTGCTCGCCGAGCTCGACGTCGTCGTCGCCTCGGTGCACTCGGTGCTGCGGATGCCCGCACCGGAGATGACCCGGCGGCTGGTCACCGCGGTGGCCAACCCGAACGTCGACGTGCTGGGGCACTGCACGGGCCGGCTCGTCGTCGGCCGAGGGCGGGCGCCGTCGCAGTTCGACGCCGAGCTGGTCTTCGCCGCCTGCCGGCGGTTCGACGTCGCCGTGGAGGTGAACTGCCGGCCCGAGCGGCTCGACCCGCCGCGGGCGCTGCTGCGGCTGGCCGTCGGCGCCGGGTGCCTGCTCGCGATCGACACCGACGCGCACGCACCGGGCCAGCTCGACTGGCTGCCGTACGGCTGCGCCCGCGCGGTCGAGTGCGGGGCCGAGCCCACGGCCGTGGTGACGACCTGGCCGGCCGACCAGGTGCGGGCCTGGGCGTCGCGGCGGGCGTAGCGTGGTGATCACGGACGGACCTGGAGGTGCGACGTGATCACGAGGTTCGGTCGGCTGGCTGCCTGTGGCCTGCTCGCCGCAGCGCCGGCCCTGGTGGCCCTGCCCGCGGCGGCGGCGGAGCCCGAGCCCGCAGGGGTGACCGTCGGGGGCACCGCCGGCTGCGCCGGGACGGTGCGGACGGCGGACGCGGCCGGCACCCCGCTGGGCGTCCTGGACACGGCCGCCGGGATCGCCGCGTCGTCCGACGCGCCGCTGCGGATCGACCCGGCCGGGACGCTGACCTACGACGGTGCCAGCGCCGCCGTCATCACCGACCACACCTGGACGGTGACCGTGGCCGGCCAGGAGGTCGCCTCGGGCGGCAGCGCCAACAGCGGCAAGGTGACGACGGCGAGCGGGACCGTGGACGTCGCCGACTACCTGCCGGTCTCGGTCACCGGGACGGTCCTCGCCCAGGCCACGGTCACCGGGCAGGGCGGTTCGTGCACCGGCGACGTCTGGGTCGAGGTCGAGGGCAACCCCTGGACCAGCGCCAACGGCGTCGCCGGGCTGGTCCTCACCGGGGCCGGGCTGCTTGGCCTAGCCGCCGTCCGACCGCGCCGGCTGGCCGACGCAGCAGGAGGTGCGGCATGAGCGCGCGGCACGGCTGGCTGGGGATGCTGCTCGGGCTGGTGCTCGGTCTCGGCGTCGGGCTGCTGCTCGTGAGCACCAGCGTGCTGGCCCTGTCCAGCCTGTGGCCGCTCGTCGGCGTGGTCGCCGGCGGGGCCGTGCTGGGCGCGCTGTGGGGCGCGTTCGGGCCGGCCAAGCCGCCGAAGCCGACCGCGGGGGAGCGCTCCTAGCCCCGGGAGCCGCGGTTCGGTGGCGGGGCGACGAGCACCGGCTGCTCGGCGAACTCCAGCACCTGCCGGGCGTCGGAGCCGATGTACGGGTCCCCGGGGTGGTGCCGCCGGGAGCGGCCGATGACCACGAGGTCCGCGCGCCAGGCCCGGGCCTCGTCGAGGACCGCCACCGCGACGTCGTCCGCCTCGAGCTGGCGCAGCTCGAACGGGACCCCGGCCTGCTCAGCGGCCCGCGCCACGTGCTGCAGGAAGGCCAGCCCGGACGTGACCCGCCGCTCGTGCAGCCCCGGCGCGGGCCGGGAGGCGGCGATGGCCAGCTCGAGGATGCCGTCGGTGACCACAGTGACGACGCGCAACGTGGCCCGGTGGGCCGCGGCGGCCTCGATGGCGAGCCGGCTGGCCGCCAGCCCGGCGGGGGAGTCGTCGACCGCGACGAGGATGCGCGTGATCACGGGACCGCCTCCGGCTGCTCACGGCGGGAGGCGGCCCGGCGCAGCCGGACGCCGTCCGCGCGCTCGAACTCCTCCAGCTCGACCTCGACCCGCTCGAGCGCCCGCTCCAGCCGCGGGATCCAGCGGTCCTCGATGGCCCGCAGCCGCCGTTGGGTGACCGCCTTCTCGGCGGCGACGATCTGCTGGGCGTTGCGGGCCACCGCGTGCTGCACGGCGGCGGCGACCGCCTCGGCGACCGCGGCCCGGGCCAGCTCCTGGGCCGGGCCGCCCGCTGCGGTCGGGGGCCCGGCG
>JALOLN010000098.1 GCA_025455945.1 Actinomycetes bacterium | reverse complement strand
TCCAGCCGGCCCGCCTCCTCCTCGGCGCGGGTGTGCCGGACCATGACGACGACCATGAGGACGGCGATCAGCGCCGCCCCGAACCCGGTGAGCTTGAACAGGGCGAGCGAGCCCAGCGAGGAGGGGTCGTAGATGCGTCCGTAGAGGGCGACGAGGGAGGCGGTGGAGTTGACGATCTCGGCCGCCTCGATGCGGGCCGCGACGTCGGGGTAGAGACCCGCGGTCGCGGAGGCGGAGAAGCCCGCCATCGCGGCGAAGCCCAGCGCCCAGCTCGGCAGCAGCCACCGGTCCCGGCGCAGGCCGAGGCGGATCAGGCTGCCGGTGCCGGCCAGCGTGCTACTCATCGGGCTGCTGGCCCGCGGCCACCCCGTAGTGGCGCAGGAACAGCTCCTCCAGCGTGGGCGGCTTGCTGGTGAGGGTCTGCACGCCGGCGGCGCTCAGCGCGCGCATGAGCGCGGCCAGCCCGTGCGGCTCCACCTGGGCGCTGACCCGGTGGTTCTCCACGACCAGGTCGTGGACGCCGGGCAGCTGGTCCAGGCCCGGCGGGACGGTGGCCACGTCCGCGACGACCGACGTCCGGGTGAGGTGCCGCAGCTGCTCCAGCGGCCCGGTCTCCACGACGCGGCCGTCCCGGATGATGCTCACCCGGTCGGACAGGGCTTCGGCCTCGGAGAGGATGTGGCTGCTGAGCAGGATCGTCCGACCCGCCGCCCGCAGCTCCCGCACGCAGCCGCGGAAGGCGGCCTCCTTCACCGGGTCCAGGCCGGCGGTCGGCTCGTCGAGGAGGAACAGCTCGGCGTCGGTGGCCAGCGCGGCGATGAGGGCGACCTTCTGCCGGTTGCCACGGGAGTAGGCCCGGGCCTTCTTGCTCGGGTCCAGGTCGAACATCTCGACGAGGCGGTCGCGCCGGGCTCGGTCGTGGCCGCCCTGCAGCCGGCCGAGCAGGTCGATGACCTCACCCCCGGTCAGGTTCGGCCAGAGGGCGACGTCGCCCGGGACGTACGCCAGCCGCCGGTGCAGGTCGGCGGCATCCCGCCACGGGTCGGCCCCGAGCACGGTCACCGCACCGGCGTCCAGGCGCAGCAGCCCGAGCAGGACGCGCAGCGTCGTCGTCTTCCCGGCGCCGTTGGGGCCGAGGAAGCCGTGCACCTCCCCGCGGGTCACCTCCAGGTCCAGCCCGGCCAGCGCGGTGGTGCTGCCGAACGACTTCACCAGGCCCCGGGCGTCGACGACCGTGTCGCCCGCCGCTGTCTCGATCACGTGGCCAACGCTACGCCCGTGACCGGGCCGGCTCAGTGGGCGGCGACGGCCTTGACGACCAGCACGGCGGAGGCGACCACGAGTACCGCCGCGGCGTAGCCCAGCGCGCGCGGCCGGGACGTGGGCACGGTGCGGGCGGTGAGGTAGCTGACGACGGCCACGAACCCGAGGAGCAGCACCTCGGCGATGCGAACCCCACCCGGACCGTCGACGAGCAGGATGGGGAGCACGGCGATCACCGTCACGACCAGGCCGCCGACGAGCTGCGCCCCGAGCACCTGGGCCTGCTCGGCGTCCAGGCGGCCCTGGTTGACCAGACGGGTGGACACCTGGAACGCAACGCGATGGGCGAGGAGGAGCCCGACGGAGGTGAGACCCACCGTCAGCGCCGACACGTCGTCGTCGGGCAGCGCGAGGAGGACGGCGACCTGGGACAGGCTGACGTAGAGCGCCATCATGACGCCCTCGCGCCAGCGCTCCCGGCGGGCGGGGTCGACCGCGGAGTCGGCGGGCTCGGGCATCCCGGCACGGTAGCCGAGACCCCCGCCGTCGGGAGACACTGTGCGCCGATCACCCAGCCGGGTGGGCTCCCCGGCCCGCCCCCACAACAGCGAGGACGCGCGATGACGAGCCGGATCACGCACTGGATCGACGGCAAGCCGTGGGGTGGGGTGGTGGAGCGGTCAGGGGAGGTGTTCGACCCGGCGACGGGTGTGGTGTCGGGCCGGGTGGACTTCGCGTCGTCGGCGGTGATGGGGGAGGCGGTGGCGGCGGCCAAGGCGGCGTTCCCGGGGTGGCGGGACACCTCCTTGACCCGGCGGGTGCAGGTGCTGTTCGCGTTCCGGGAGCTGCTGAGCGCGCGCAAGGAGGAGCTGGCGGCGATCGTCACGGCCGAGCACGGCAAGGTGCTGTCGGACGCGCTGGGGGAGGTGACGCGGGGTCTGGAGGTGGTGGAGTTCGCCTGCGGGATCCCGCACCTGCTCAAGGGCGGGTTCTCCGAGGGGGTGTCCACGGGGGTGGACGTGTACTCGGTCCGGCAGCCGCTGGGGGTGGTGGGGATCATCTCGCCGTTCAACTTCCCGGCGATGGTCCCGATGTGGTTCTTCCCGATCGCGATCGCCGCGGGGAACACCGTGGTGCTCAAGCCGAGTGAGAAGGACCCGAGCGCGGCGGTGTTCCTGGCCGGGCTGTGGGCCGAGGCGGGTCTGCCCCCGGGGGTGTTCAACGTCGTGCACGGCGACAAGGAGGCCGTGGACACCCTGCTCACCCACCCGGACGTGAAGAGCGTGTCCTTCGTCGGCTCGACGCCGATCGCGAGGTACGTGTACGAGACCGGCACCGCGCACGGCAAGCGGGTGCAGGCCCTGGGCGGGGCGAAGAACCACATGCTGGTGCTGCCCGACGCCGACCTGGACCTGGCCGCCGACGCCGCGGTCAACGCCGGGTTCGGCTCGGCGGGGGAGCGGTGCATGGCCATCTCCGTGGTGGTCGCGGTCGACCCGGTCGGGGACACCCTCGTCGCCAAGATCGCCGAGCGGATGGCCGGGCTGCGCACCGGCGACGGCCGCCGCGGCTGTGACATGGGCCCGCTGGTCACCGGCGCGCACCGGGACAAGGTCGCCGGCTACGTCGCCGCGGGCGCGGCGGCCGGCGCCACCCTGGTCGTCGACGGCCGCGACCCCGACGTGGACGGCGCCGCCGGCGGGTTCTGGCTCGGCCCGACGCTGTTCGACCACGTCACCACCGACATGAGCATCTACGCCGAGGAGATCTTCGGCCCCGTGCTGTCGGTGGTGCGGGTGCCCTCCTACGCCGCCGGCCTGGCGCTGATCAACGACCACCCCTACGGCAACGGCACCGCGATCTTCACCAACGACGGCGGCGCCGCCCGCCGGTTCCAGAACGAGGTCGAGGTCGGCATGATCGGCATCAACGTGCCCATCCCCGTCCCGATGGCCTACTACTCCTTCGGCGGCTGGAAGGCCTCCCTGTTCGGCGACACCCACGCCCACGGCACCGAGGGCGTGCACTTCTACACCCGCGGCAAGGCCATCACCAGCCGCTGGCTCGACCCCAGCCACGGCGGCATCAACCTCGGCTTCCCCACCCAGAGCTGACGAGGACGGCCGCGCCGGGCGCCGTCGGCGTCAGGCGTGTCCGGGGTGCTCGTGCGCGGCGTGCCCGGCCGGCTCGAGCTGGAAGGTGCAGTGGCGGACGTCGAAGTGCTCCGCCAGGCACACCTCGAGCTGGTCGAGCACGCGCCCGCCCGCTCCGGTGGCGATGACGTCGTCCGCGACCACGACGTGCACGGAGAGCACCGGCATACCCGACGTGATCGTCCAGGCGTGCAGGTCGTGGGCGGAGACCACGCCGGGGACGCCGAGGATGTGCCGGCGGACCTCCTCGAGGTCGACGCCCCGGGGAGCTGCCTCGAGGAGCACGTCGGTGGCCTCGCGGACCAGGGTCCACACCCGCGGCAGCATCATCAAGGCGACGAGCGCCGACGCCGCCGGGTCGGCGCGCAGCCAGCCGGTCGCGGTGACGACGAGCGCCGCGACGACGACGGCCAGCGAGCCCAGCAGGTCGCCGAGGACCTCGAGGTAGGCACCGCGGACGTTGAGGTTCTGCTGCGCCCCGGAGTGCAGGAGGGCCAGGCCCGCCGCGTTGGCCACCAGGCCGACGACGGCGACGACGAGCATCAGACCGCCGTCCACCTCCGGCGGGGCGGACCACCGGCGCCAGGCCTCGACGAGGACGACGGCGGCGACCGCGAACAGCAGCAGTGCGTTGGCGACGGCGGCGAGGATCTCCAGGCGGTAGTTCCCGTAGGTCCGCTGCGGGGTCGGCGGTCGGGCGGCCAGGGTGACGGCCGCCAGCGCCAGGGTGAGGCCGGCGACGTCGGTGAGCAGGTGGCCGGCGTCCGCGAGCAGCGCGAGGCTGCCGCTCAGCCAGGCCCCGGCGACCTGGACGACCAGCACGGCGAGGGTGATGGCGAGCACCGCGGCCAGCCGACCGCGGTGGGCCAGCCCGGGCGAGGTGTGGTCGGCATGCGGCATGGGCATCGGCGGGCTGGCTCCTCCCGTCGTCCCGTCGGGGCCAGCCTGCCACGGGCGATCCGCCGCCCCGCGGACTGTCGGGTTCCTGCTGGGGACCTCCGTCCCGGGCGCGGGACCCGGCCGCCCCCTAGCGTGGAGTCATGGCCACCATGCCGATGTCACCCACGGACCGGGAGGCCCGCGCCCGCGCCGCCGTCGAGATCCTGGGCCGGCAGCTGCGCGACCACGTCCGCCTGCACGTCGACTGCGCCCGCAGCCACCACCTGGCCCGGGTCGTGGAGACCCACGAGGGCCTGGTGTACGCGTCGACCGTCGGCCCCCACGCGCACGGCTCGCGGGACCGGGTGGACGTGGGGCACCACGGCGACCGGCGTCCGCACGCGTGGTACGACCTGCTGGAGGCGCACGGGCTGATGGCCGACGACGCCCTGCCCGCCTGGTGCGACTGCGGCGCCCGGACGCTCTCGCGGGCGGCGCTGCGGGCCTGGGTCACGGCGGGGGAACGGCGCGTCGTCGTCGACTGACTCGCCCCGGCGGGGCGGATGGGTGAGAGTGGTCCGGTGACCCAGCCGCCGCCCGACCCGTGGGCCGCGCCGTCGGTGCCGTCCGTCCCGGTGCCGTACCCGCCCGCGCCGTACCCGTCCGCGCCGTACGTGCCGGTGCCGGTGCCGCAGGCGGTGGACGACCCTCTGCGGCCCTACTCCCGGCGTCCGCACGTCCAGGCGCAGCCCTACCACCGGCTGCTGCGCACCGCCCGGGGACGGTGGTGGATGCCCGTCGCGGGAGTCCCCGTCGGGGCGGTGCTGTTCCTGCTGGCCGGCCTCGTCGTCGGCCTGGCGGTCGCCGCCACCGTCGTCCTGACCGGCGGGACGCTGGACGACGCGACGCTGCTGCCGTACGACAGCCCCGGGTACTACCTGCTGACGAACCTCAGCCTGGCGGTGGGCATCCCGGCCGTGGCGGTCGTCGTCCTCGTCATCCACCGCGAGCGGATGGGCTGGCTGTCGAGCGCCACCGGGCGGCTGCGGTGGCGGCTGCTGGTGCCGTTCGGACTGGCGGCGCTCGGGGTGGAGGCGCTGACCTTCGGGGCGCTGGCGGTGGTGCCCGCTCCGGACGACGAGGGTGCGCTGGGACCCACGACCGGGTTCCCGGGCACGGCGACCTTCGTGGCGTTCGTCGCCGTGATCCTGTTCACGACGCCGCTGCAGGCGGCCGCGGAGGAGTACGTCTTCCGGGGCTACCTCGGGCAGGCGATCGGGTTCTTCAGCCGGTCCTGGATCCCCGGGGCCATCGTCGGCGGCACGCTCTTCGCCCTCGCCCACGGCGCGCAGGACGTCGGTGCGTTCCTCGACCGGTTCGCCTACGGCGTCCTGTTCGCCTGGCTGGCCTGGCGCACGGGTGGTCTGGAGGCGCCGATCGTCTCGCACACGGTGCACAACGTCCTGACGCTGCTGCTGTCGGCCGCGGTGGGGGCGCTGCCCGATCCTTCGGTCACGACCGAGCTGCCGCTGCGCTACCTGGCGCTGGACCTCGTGTCGTTCGTCGCCTTCGCCGTCCTGGTCGACCGGCTGGCCCGCAGGCGGGGGGTGCAGACCCGCAGCGCGGTGGCACCGCCGCCCGGGGCCGCGCCGGCCTACGGGGGCTTCCCACCGACGTGACGGATGGGGCACAATGGCGCGGTCGTGCCTGGAGTGACTCCGGTCGCGGATGAGGACGCTGGGGAAGGCGACCCTCAACCGACCGGAGGAGGTCAAGGTGACGAGCCGTGGCGTCGTGTACGTCCACTCCGCCACCTCTGCGCTGTGCCCCCACGTCGAGTGGGCGCTCGCAGGGGTGCTCGGCGTGCCCGTGAGCCTGCAGTGGACCCCGCAGCCGGCCGCCCCGGGCACCTGGCGCGCGGAGCTGTCCTGGCAGGGCCCGGCCGGCCGGTCAGCGGCGCTGGCGTCGGCCCTGCGCGGGTGGCTGCACCTGCGGTACGAGGTCACCGAGGAGCCCAGCGGCGGTGCCGAGGGGGCGCGGTACTCCTACACCCCCGAGCTGGGGCTGTTCCACGCCATCACCGGCGTCCACGGGGACCTGCAGGTGCCCGAGGACCGACTGCGCGCGGCGGTGCTGACCGCGCGGGCGACCGGCACCCCGCTCGAGGACGAGGTCGACCGGCTGCTCGGCCAGCCGTGGGACGACGAGCTGGAGACCTTCCGCTGGGCCGGCGAGGGTGCCCCCGTGCGGTGGCTGCACCAGGTCGTGTGAAGGGCGCCTGACGGCTGTCTATTGGCATCAAGGGACCCTTGATGCCAATAGGGGGGTGGTCAGAGGGGGATGTTGCCGTGCGCGCCGCGGACGGCGGGGGCGGCCCCGATCGCGGCGGCCACGGCCGACTTGGTCCGCGCCGGGGCGATGACCTCGTCCACGACGCCGATCGCGATCGCCTTGTCGATCCCGCCGGCCACCAGCTCGTGCTCGTCGGCCAGCTCCTGCTCCAGGGCGGCCCGCTGCTCCTCGGGGGCCTCGGCGAGCCGGCGGCGGTGCAGGACCCGGACGGCGGCCACCGACCCCATGACCGCCACGGTCGCGCCCTCCCAGGCGAACACCCGGGTCGCACCCAGCGCCCGGGAGTTCATCGCCACGTAGGCGCCGCCGTAGGCCTTGCGGGTCACCACGGTCACCCGTGGCACGACGCACTCGGCGAAGGCGTGCAGCAGCTTCGCCCCACGCCGGACGACGCCCTCCCACTCCTGGGCGACGCCGGGCAGGTACCCCGGGACGTCGACGAGGACGACGAGCGGCACGCCGAGGCTGTCGCACATCCGCACGAACCGGGCGGCCTTCTCCGCGGAGGCGGAGTCCAGGCAGCCGCCGAGCCGCAGCGGGTTGTTCGCCACGATCCCGACGGTGCGGCCGCCGAGGCGGCCGAGGGTCGTCGTGATGTTCGGCGCCCAGCGCTGGTGCAGCTCCAGCGCCGTCCCCGGGTC
>JALOLN010000011.1 GCA_025455945.1 Actinomycetes bacterium | reverse complement strand
CCACGGCCAGCGCGATCTCGACCAGCCCGGAGCCGAGCACCACGGCGTCCCGGGCCGGGAACCAGGGCGGGACCTGGGCCAGGAACACCTCGGGGTTGGCGAGGTGGCCGAGGCCGGCGACAAGCAGGACGAGGGCCAGGGCCCACCGGCCGACCGCTCGAGGGGCCGGCCTGTCGGCTGCTGCCGCGCTCACGGCGCCGACGACGGTGCGGTCGGCCCGGCAGCCGGCTCCAGGCGGTCCAGCAGCGCGGTCAGCAGCTCACGCGTCGTCCAGTAGTCGTCCTCGGAGCCGGCCAGCGCGGCGGCGACGGCCGCCGGGACGTGCCGAGCGCGCGAGCGCAGGGCCCGTCCCTCGTCGGTGAGCGAGACCTCGACGGAGCGCTCGTCGGCCCTGGCCCGGGTGCGCCGGACCAGGCCCGCCGACTCCAGCCGCTTGAGCAGGGGGGACAGCGTGCCGCTGTCCAGGTCCAGCCGGTGCCCCAGCCGGCTCACGGTCGACGGGTCGGACTCCCACAGCGACAGCATCACGAGGTACTGGGGGTAGGTCAGCCCGAGCTCAGCCAGCAGCGGGCGGTACAGGTCGGTGATGCCCCTGTGCAGCCGGTACACCAGGACGCACAGCTGGTTGTCGAGCAGCAGCGCCTCATCCGCCCGCCCCGGGGTGCTCATCGCACCACGGTGGCCAGGAGCGTCTCGACGTCGGCGCGCAGGTCCGCGGGGTCCACGGTGGGGGCGAAGCGGCGCACCGTCTGGCCGTCCGGGGCGACCAGGAACTTGGTGAAGTTCCACTTGACCGCCGAGCCGAGCCGGCCCCTCGTGCGTTCCTTCACGAAGGCGAGGACGGGGTCGGTGTCCTTGCCGTTGACGTCGACCTTCGTCGACAGCGGGAAGGTCACGCCGAAGTTGACCCGGCAGAACTCCGCGATCTGGCTGTCGTCGCCGGGCTCCTGGTGGGCGAACTGGTCGCACGGGAAGCCCAGGACGACCAGCCCGCGGTCCGCGAGCTCCTCGTGCAGCTTCTGCAGACCGTCGTACTGCCCCGTGAAGCCGCACTTGCTGGCGGTGTTGACGACCAGCAGGACCTTGCCGGCGAAGTCGGACAGGGAGACGCGCTCGCCGCGGTTGTCGACGAACGAGAGGTCGAAGATCGATTTAGTGTTGGTCATGATTGAATCGTGCACAATTTGATTGTCTCCGTCAAGTCGGCCGTGGCGCCCGGCCGGTACACTCGGGGCACACCGCACACGCGGGTGCGGCCGTGTCACGCCGTCCGTGTCGACGCCGCGCACCAGCCGGTGCGCCGTCCCCGGTGGGACCGCCCCCGCACCACGAGACGGAAGAGGCGACCAGCCCTGACCACGTTCCGCGAGCTCGGGGTCCTGCCCGAGACAGCCGACGCGCTGCACGCCCTCGGCATCATCGAGGCGTTCCCCATCCAGGAGATGACGCTCCCGGTCGCCCTGGCCGGGCAGGACGTCATCGGGCAGGCCAAGACGGGCACCGGGAAGACCCTCGGCTTCGGCATCCCGTTGCTGCAGCGGATCATCGCCCCCGCGGACCCCGACCAGATCGAGCTGGTGACCCCGGGGGCGCCGCAGGCCCTGGTCGTCGTCCCGACCCGCGAGCTGTGCCTGCAGGTCGCCCGGGACCTGCGCACGGCCGGCGAGCGGCGGGGCGTCCGGGTGCTCGAGGTGTACGGCGGGCGGGCCTACGAGCCGCAGGTCGACGCGCTGCGCGACGGCGTCGACCTGGTGGTCGGCACCCCGGGCCGGCTGATCGACCTGCACCAGAAGCGGCACCTCGACCTCAGCCACGTCAAGGTGCTGGTCCTGGACGAGGCCGACGAGATGCTCGACCTGGGCTTCCTGCCCGACGTCGAGCGACTGGTGGCCGCCACCCCGGAGAACCGCCAGACCATGCTGTTCTCCGCGACGATGCCCGGTGTCATCGTCAACCTGGCCCGGCGGTACATGCGCCAGCCCACCCACATCCGCACCGTGAACCCCGACGACGACGCCGCGACGGTGGACACCGTCGAGCAGCACGTCTACCGCGCGCACGAGATGGACAAGCCCGAGCTGCTGGCGCGCATCCTGCAGGCGCGCGGCCGCGGCCTGACGATCATCTTCTGCCGCACCAAGCGGGCCTGCGACCGGGTGGCGGCCGACCTCACCGGCCGGGGCTTCGCGGCGGCTGCGGTGCACGGGGACCTCGGCCAGGGGGCGCGCGAGCAGGCCCTGCGGGCGTTCCGCAGCGGCAAGGTCGACGTCCTGGTGGCGACAGACGTCGCAGCCCGGGGCATCGACATCGAGGGCGTCACCCACGTCATCAACTACACCTGCCCCGAGGACGAGAAGACCTACCTGCACCGGGTCGGCCGCACCGCGCGGGCCGGTGCCTCCGGGGTGGCCGTGACCCTGGTCGACTGGGCCGACCTCACCCGCTGGGCAGTCATCAGCAAGGCCCTCGGCCTGCCCTTCGTCGACCCGCCGGAGACGTACTCGACCTCGGAGTTCATCCGCACCGCGCTCGACATCCCCGCGGAGGCCACCGGGGTTCTCCCCCGCACCCAGCGGACCCGCATGGGCCTCGACGCCGAGGAGCTCGAGGACCTCGGCGAGACCGGCAAGGCCCGCTCCCGGCCGGCGTCTGGCCGGTCCCGGGAGCCCGGCGGCCGAGCCGAGCGGGCCGAGCAGGCCGAGCGCCCGGCACGACCGCGTCGGAACAGGTCACGCAGCCGGACCCGCGGCGGGCAGCCCGTCTCGGACGCCGCCCCCGGCACCCAGGCGAGCGCAGGCCCGGACGCCGCGGCGGGCGACCCGCCCACCGGCGGCACCCAGCAGCGCCGCCGCCGGCGCCGGGGTGGGTCCGCCCCCACCCCGTGACCCGGGGGGTCAGCGCAGGACGACGACCGTCGTCCCGACGTCGGCCCATCCGAACAGCCACTCGGCGTTGCTGCTGGACTGGCGCACGCAGCCACCGCGGCCGATCGGGTCGCCGAGGTCTTCCACGTCCTGGATCGGCCGCCCGTTGGACGCCCAGCGCGGGATGTCGTGGAAGCCGATCCGCGCGGTCTCCCCGTAGGCGAACCGCACCATCCACCGGAACGTGACCCGCGGCTGGGTGGCTGAGACCGAGGCGGTCGACTTGGAGTACACGCGGTAGGTGCCCGGCTTCGGGCGGTCCGGGCGCCCGGTCACCGGGTAGTCCCGCAGGACCGTGCCGTCGGCGTCGACGACCCACAGGTGCATCGCGGACTTCTGGTAGACGATCCGCCGACCCTCCCCGGACCGGGCGGGCAGCGGGGCACCCGTCCGGTGCGGTCCGGTGACCACCGCCGCGGCCGGCGGTGTCCGCAGCGGCGCCCGGTGCGGGGTCACGTCGTCGCGGGGCAGCACGAACGTGCGTGGCGGGGCGGCCGGAGGAGCGGGTGCCGCGGGCACGGCCGGCGCCGTCCCGATCGCCACCGACGCCCCCAGCGCCGCAGGAGCGGCCAGCGCAGCCGGGACCACCAGCAGGCTGGGCGCGGCAGAGGCACTGGCACGAGGGGTCTCGACGGCCGCCGCGGGCAGGGCACCGAGCGGGTCCTCGGCGTGGCCGAGGCCCTCCAGCCGCAGCACACTGGTGCGCAGACTCCCGCCGAGGGCGAAGCCGAGCACACAGGCGACGAGGACGATGATCCCGCGGACGTACCGAGGTACGTCCGCGGACCCCTCGACGGGGACGACGGTCACGCGACGCTCCTGGGGAAGGCCGGGCCTGGTGGCCCGAGGGGCGACGAACGCCCTCCACCATTCCCCCGTCGACGAGCAGGCTCAAGGAGGCCGAGCCCCCGGCGTGTCGCGCCGGCCGGCTAGGGCAGCTGGATCTCCAGCCGCACCCAGGAGCGCCGCCGGCAGGCCGGGCAGCGCATCCACGACGCGTGCCCGCGGCGCAGCACCGGCACGTGCACCGACGGGACGGCGAGCCGGACGGCCTGTCGGACCGACACCACGCTGCGCGCGCCGCAGGCGGAGCAGTCGATGGTCACCGCCCCCGTCGAGGCCGGCTGGTCCGCGGCGCTGAAGAGCGCCCGCTTGCCCTCCTGGTCGGGGACCGCGTCGCCGATGACGATGGGCTGGTCGACGAAGTGGGGCGAGCGCCGGCGCAGCCGGTCGAACCCGGCGTCCTTGCGCTGGGTCATGACGTCTCCTTCCGGCCCACCAGCTCCCGGTCGCCGTGCCGCGCGCCGCGGGCGGCCAGCAGCGCCTGGGCGTGCTCCCGGTACGCGCGTGCGCCCTTGGACCCCCCGGCGGTGCTGAGGATCGACCGGCCGGCAGCAGGCGCCTCGGCGAACCGCACCGACTTGGCGATCGGCGGGTCCAGGACCGGCAGGCCGTACCGCTGGGACACGTCGGCGAGGACGGCGCGGGAGTGGTTCGTGCGGCGGTCGAAGAGCGTCGGCAGGACCCCGAGGACGCGCAGCCGGCGGTTCGTCAGCCGCTGCACCTCGTGGACGGTGTCCAGCAGCTGCCCGACGCCCCGGTGCGAGAGCGTCTCGCACTGCAGGGGGATGAGGATCTCGTCCGCCGCGGTGAGCGCGTTGAGGGTGAGCACCCCCAACGACGGCGAGCAGTCGAGGATCACCCAGTCGTACTCCTCGACGATCTCCTCCAACGCGAGCTTGAGGGCGTACTCCCGACCGGTCCGGGTGAGGAGCATGGCCTCCGACCCGGCGAGGTCGATCGTCGACGGCAGCAGGTCCACGCCCTCGTCGGTGGCCTGCACGACCATCCCTGCGGTCACGCGGCCCAGCAGCACGTCGTGGACGGACAGCTCCAGCGACTCCGGGTCCAGGCCGAGGGAGAACGTCAGGCAGGCCTGGGGGTCGAGGTCGACGAGCAGCACCCGCTCGCCCAGCTCGGCCAGGGCGGCGCCGAGCGAGGCCACGGTCGTGGTCTTGGCGACGCCACCCTTCTGGTTGGCGACGGCGATGATGCGGGTCACAGCGGTCCGATGCGGGCTCGACGGCGAGGGCGCACCTATTCTGCCCCCTCGTGAGCGTTCCGCCGTCCCTCGCCCGCCCGGCCCACGTCGCAGACCGCGTGCTGCCCACGGAGCGGGGAGACTTCGCCGCCCTCGGCGCGGACCCGGTCGCCTGCGGGTGGTCGGGGACGGCGCACGCGCCGGTCGTCCTCGTCCCGGGCTTCACCGGCAGCAAGGAGGACTTCCTCGCCGTCCTGCACCCGCTGGCGGCGGCCGGCTTCCCGGTCCTGGCCTTCGACCAGCGCGGGCAGTACGAGACCGGGGGGCCCCCACCGCCGGAGGGCTGGACGCTCGAGGCCTTCGCCGCCGACCTGCTGGCCGTGGCCGCGGTCCACGGCGCGGGCGCACCGGTGCACCTCCTCGGCCACTCCTTCGGCGGCCTGGTGGCCCGCGCGGCGGTGCTCGCCGACCCGGCCAGGTTCTGTTCGCTCACCCTGCTGAGCTCGGGCCCGGCGGCCTTCACCGGCGACGCCGCGGGGCTGCTGATCGCCATGGCCGACGGGCTGGAGCGGCTCGGACTGCCCGCGGTGTGGGCGGCGAAGGTCCGCCACGACCTCAACCAGGGCTGGCAACCGCCCGAGGACCCCCTGGTGAGGGCATTCCTCGAGGCCCGGTTCCTCGCCAACGACCCGGCTGCGCTGGCTGCCAAGGCCCGCCTGCTGGCGTCCGAGCCCGACCGCACCGACCAGCTCGCCCGGGTCGCCCCGCCGACCCTCGTCGCGTTCGGCGCGGACGACGACGTGTGGTCGCCGAGGATTCAGGCCGAGATGGCGTCACGACTGGGCGCCACGTGCGTCTCTCTCCCGGAAGCGGCTCACTCACCGGCGGCCGAACGCCCGGCCGACACCGCCGACCTGCTGGCGGGGTTCTGGGCGGCCACCGAGACGAGCGGGTCCGCGCGCAACGGTGAAGGGAGGCGTTGACCGTGATGATGGTGGAGCTGCGCACCTCGCTGGACGCCGAGCCCGGTCAGGTCGCCCTGGCCCGGCACCTGGTCTCGGGCTACGTCCGGGAGCAGGGGCACGACGAGGAGGACGTTGCCGTCCTGCTCGTGTCCGAGCTGGTCACCAACGCGATCCTGCACGGCCGCGGCCCGCTGGAGCTGCGGGCCCGCGCGACCGGCGACTCCCTGCGCGTCGAGGTCCACGACGCCGACCCGCGCACGGCGCCCACGCTCAGCACCGACGTCGGGCCCACCGACGACGGGGGCCGGGGGCTGCAGCTCGTCGACATCCTCGCCGACCGCTGGGGCTGGGCCGAGTCGCCCGCGGGCAAGGTCGTCTGGTTCGAGCTCGACAGCTGACCTGAGCCGGCTGCTGCCGGCTCAGGGCTGCTCCGGCGGCCCCGCCGCCTCGTCCAGGCCGTCCCAGGGACGGCGCGCCGGCGCCGCGGCGCGTCCCTCCGGGCAGTGCCGGGCGAAGTCGCACCAGCCGCACAGCGCACCCACACGCGGGGGGAAGACCGCGTCACGGCTGTCGGTGTCCAGCCCTGCGGCGTGGGCGGCGTCCGCCGCCTTGGCCTCGGCGGCGAGGGACTCAGCCCGTGCGAGGTGCCGTCCCAGGGAGTCCTCGGTGTGGTCGAAGGCGGCGACGGTCCCGCTCGGCAGGTGGTGCAGCTCGACCCGCCGGCACTCCCCGCGCAGGGTGCGGCGGACGCCGAGCACGTACAGCGCCAGGGCGAGCGACCCCCGCGCGTCGGTCGTGGACGGCACCCAGCGGCCGGTCTTGTAGTCGACGACCACGAGTCCGCCGGCCCGCTCGTCGATGCGGTCGACCCGGCCGCTGATCGCCAGCACGGCCGTGCGGGTCGCCACCGTCCGCTCCACCCCCCGCGGCTCGTCGTCCGGGTCGAGGTCGGCCACGTACGACTCGACCATGCCCCGGGCCAGATCCCGCCAGCGCGCCGACTGGGCGGCGTCCCGGAAGCCCTCCTCCAGCCAGCCGGCGACCACGAGGTCGCCTGCGCCCCTGCTGGTCCGCCGGTCCCGCGGCAGACTCCACCAGGCGCGCAGCGCGTTGTGCACCGACACCCCCATGCTGTTGTGCGCCCAGGGCGGCCCCTTCGGCGGAGCGGGCCGGTCCAGGTAGCCGAACCGGTACCGCCGTGGGCAGTCCAGCCAGGTGGTCAACCGGGTGGGCGTGCACTGGTACAGCCGCGGCGGCATGCCGTCCAGCGCGGGCTGGTGGGTAGTCACGACCGTCGTCCGGGCTGCGGCACGGCCTCGGCGAGCAGCGCCTCGAGCACGTCCGGCGAGGTCGTCTCGCAGCCGATCCGCTGAGGGCGGCCGGCGCCGTGGAAGTCGCTGGACCCGGTCACCTGCAGGCCGAGGACGCCTGCCACGTCGCGCAGGTGCGCACGCGTGGCCTCGTCGTGGTCGGGGTGGTCGACCTCGAGCCCGAAGAGCCCGGCGGCGGCCAGCTCCTCGATCGCGGCGTCGTCCACCGTCGGGCCGCGGGTGTGCGCCCCGGGATGGGCGAACACCGGTACGCCACCGCACCGGCGGACCAGCCGGACCGCGGTGACGGCGTCGACCGCGTAGTGCCGGACGTAGTAGGGCCCGTCCGGACGCAGGTACCGCCCGAAGGCCTCCTCCCGGTCGGCGACCGCCCCGGCCCGGACCAGGGCGTCGGCGATGTGCGGGCGGCCCACGGTGCCGCCGGCGGCGAGCTCCTCGACCTGCTCCCAGCCGATCGGCAGGCCGTCGGAGACCAGCCGCGCGACCATCTGCTGCGCCCGCGGCACCCGGAGGTCGCGGCAGCGGCCGAGCTCCTCGAGCAGCTCGGTGTCCGTCTCGTCCGGCTGGTACCCGAGCAGGTGCAAGCTGATGCCCCCGTGGGTGCAGGAGATCTCGACACCCCGCACCAGCCGCACCCCGCTGCGCGGCGCCTGCGCGGCCGCCTCGGCCAGGCCCGCGAAGGTGTCGTGGTCGGTGAGGGCCAGGACGGCGACGCCCTCGGTGGCCGCCGCCCGCACGACGTCCGCCGGGCTGCAGGTGCCGTCGGAGGCGTCGGAGTGGGTGTGCAGGTCGATGCGCACCGGTCACCGCAGCCGCGGGGACGGCGCCCCGAACGGCAGGTCGAGGGCGGGCACGTCCCGCAGGTCGACCAGCTCGAGCCGGTCCAGGACGACCATCGCGGCGATGTCCGGCCAGGCCACCAGCCACAGCCACAGCCCGCGCGCCTCCCCCGCGTAGGCCGCCCGGTCCGGGGGGGCGGCCACGGCCCACAGCGGAGCCTCGTGCCCCGCGGCCTGCACCCGCGCCTGCGGGGGGCCGAGGTCGCTGACCGAGCCGGGGTCAGGCCCGGCGATGCCGGCGTACCGCGCGCCGAGCCCCACCCCGGGCTCCTCGGCGACGACGAGCAGGTCCGCCGTGCCGCCCAGGGGGGCCGGCCCGCTCAGAGCGACGACGCTGGCGCGGCCACCCTGACGGTCGTCACCGGCGACGGCGAAGCCGGTGACCAGCCACCCCGGCGGCAGCGGCCACACCACCCACACGGGCACCGCCGACCCGGCCAGGACACGGTCCGCGCCGGCCCGCGTCGGGGGCAGTGGGGACTGCAGCGGCAGGACGGGGCCGTGCCGGTCGCAGCGCCAGTCGCTGGACATCAGCCCCGGGGCGCGAACCGGGCCGCCGCACCGGGGGCACTCCGGCTCGGGCCTCACCGCGGCCGCCGGGTCAAGCCTTCGGCACCGGACGGCCCGGCTGCTCGCCCCCACGCTCGTCACCGTACGAGCGCTTCGGCACCATGACCTTGCGTCGGAACACGCACACCAGGGTGCCGTCCTGCTTGTAGCCCTTGGTCTCGACGTACACCACGCCACGGTCGTCCTTGGACTTGGACTCGGTCTTGTCGAGCACCGTCGTCTCGCCGTAGATGGTGTCGCCGTGGAAGGTCGGCGCCACGTGCTTCAGCGACTCGACCTCGAGGTTCGCGATGGCCTTGCCGCTGATGTCCGGCACGGACATGCCGAGCAGCAGCGAGTAGATGTAGTTGCCGACCACGACGTTCTTGCCGAAGTCGGTGGTCTCCGCCGCGTAGTGCGCGTCCATGTGCAGCGGGTGGTGGTTCATCGTGATGAGGCAGAACAGGTGGTCGTCGTACTCGGTGACCGTCTTGCCCGGCCAGTGCTTGTACGTCGCCCCGACCTCGAACTCCTCGTAGTAGCGACCGAACTGCATGGGGGCCTCCCGGAGATGCGCGGCTGCTGCCCCGATCCTGCCGAACCGGCCCGCAGGTGCGACGCCCGGGGTGCCCACCGCCGTGGGGCCGGGCGGGCACAGGTGAGAGGTGGGAGCATCGACCCGTGCGGGCGTGGGAGCTGCGTACCCCGGGACCGGTAGCGGCACCGGACCGCCTGCACGCCGTCCAGCGGCCCGATCCCGAGCCCGGAGCCGGCGAGCTGCTCGTCGAGGTGCTGGCCTGTGCGGTGTGCCGGACCGACCTGCAGATCGTCGAGGGCGACCTCGAGCCGCACCTGCTGCCGCTGGTCCCCGGCCACCAGGTGGTCGGGCGGGTCTCGGCGGTCGGGGACGGCGTCCCGGCGGCCCGGCTCGGGGAGCTGGTGGGCCTGGCCTGGATCGCCGGCACCTGCGGGGAGTGCCGGTTCTGCCGGTCCCGCCGGGAGAACCTCTGCGCGCAGGCCCGCTTCACCGGATGGGACCGCGACGGCGGGTACGCGACCCACGTCACGGCCCGGGCGGACTTCGCGCACCCGCTGCCGGCGGGGTGCGACCCGCTGGACGCCGCCCCCCTGCTGTGCGGGGGAGTGATCGGCTACCGCGCCCTGCGGGTCGCCGGCGTCACGGCAGGGATGCGGGTGGGCCTGTACGGCTTCGGGGCGTCCGCGACGCTCGCCCTCCAGGTGGCCCGGCACTGGGGGTGTGAGGTCTACGTCGCCAGCCGCTCCCCCGCCGAGCAGGACCGCGCCCGCGCGTCGGGGGCGGTCTGGGCCGGTGGCTACGACCAGCCGCCCCCGGTGCCGCTTGACGCCGCGGTGACGTTCGCCCCAGTGGGGTCAGTGGTGGTGCGCGCCCTCGAGGCCCTGGAACGTGGCGGCGTCGTCGCGGTCAACGCGATCCACCTCGACGAGATCCCCGCCTTCCCCTACCGGACGCTGTGGTGGGAGCGGCAGCTCCGCTCGGTCGCCAACGTCACCCGGGACGACGTCCACGAGTTCCTCGACCTCGTCCCGCAGGTCCCGGTGCGGACCCGGTACGAGGTGCTGCCGCTCGCCGAGGCGAGTACCGCACTCGTCCGGCTCGAGGCCGGGGACGTGTCAGGCGCGTTCGTCCTCGACTGCACCCTCCCCCCGCCCCTCCCCCCGCCCCCCTCCCCGCGTTGATCATCGCCTGATCGGGCTCAACCGGTCACCAGGAGCCCGAAAGGCCGATGATCAACGCAGCGGTTGGGGACTGAGGGACGAGGGCCGGGACGACGGTGCATCAGGCCTGCCCGGTGGCGTAGGCGCGGAACAGCTCGCAGGCCGCCGTCGGGTGCCGCTCCTGGGTGGCGTAGTCGACCCGGTACAGGCCGAACCGCTTGGCGTACCCCTCGGCCCACTCGAAGTTGTCCAGCAGCGACCAGTAGAAGTAGCCGAGCACCGGCACCCCCGCGGCCATCGCCGCGCGCATCGCCTCGACGTGCCACTTCAGCGCCGCCGGGCGGACCCACTCGCTGTCGTCGGCGACCCCGTTCTCCGTGACCACGACGGGCAGCCGGTAGCGCTCCCACGCGGCTCGGAGGACACGCTCGAACCCGGCCGGGTACACCTCGTAGCCCATGTCGGTCTTCGGGCCGTCGCCGTACTCCCAGGCGACCTTGGCCGGGGTGCGCGGGGCGAAGGAGATCAGGTACCGGTTGTAGTAGTTCAGCCCGAAGAAGTCCGTCGAGCCGAGCAGCTCGGGGGCCTCGACGTCGACGGAGGGGAACCCCGCCGTGCGCAGCCGGATCCGACCGTGCGTGACGGCGTCCTGGAACGCCCAGTTGAACAGCTGCGCGGACTGCCCGGTCACCAGCCGGTCCACCGGGTTGGCCGGGTTCTTCGGCTGCAGGTCCGCGAGGTGGTGGGCCAGGCCGATGCGCGCGTCGGGCAGCACCCGCCGCACCGCCACGGACGCGGCACCGTGCCCGCGCAGCTGCGCCACGGCGGCCCGGACCGCCAGCCGCGGGTCTCGGACGGCGGGCGGGAACACGCCCTCGACATAGCCGAGGACCATGACGACGTTGGGCTCGTTGATGGTCACCCACCACCGCACGTCGGACAGCCGGGTGGCCGCCTCGGCGGCGAACCGGGCGAACACGTCGGGGAAGTCCGTCGCGAGCAGCCCGCCGCGGTCCGCCAGCCAGGCCGGCAGCGTGAAGTGGAGCAGGGTGGCCATCGGCACGACACCCGCGGCCCGCAGCTGCGCGACCTCGTCGACGTAGTGGTCCCACGCCGCGTCGTCCCAGCGGCCCTCGGTGGGCTCGACCCTGGACCACTCGACCGAGAACCGGTACGCGTTGGCCCCGAGCGCGGTCATCAGCCCCACGTCATGAGCCACCCGGTTCCAGTGGTCGGCGGCTGCGCCGCTGCGGTCTCCCCCCGCGATGCGGCCCGGCTCCTGCTCGAACCGCCACCAGTCGTTGTGGATGTTCCCGCCCTCCACCTGGTGCGCAGCGGTCGCAGTACCCCAGAGGAACGGATCAGCCATGGCACCCATCCCACACCACGGGGACGCCGTGCGGGGGCGCGTGCCCGAGAACGACGTCGCCGCCGTCCGGCCAGGTGGTGAGCCGGACGAGGAAGACCGCCCGGCCGGCGCCGGCCGGCTGCGGCTCGAACCGCAGATGGGCGAAGGGCGCCTCGGGGGTCGCCTCGGCCCCCAACCGGGCCAGGTGGGACCGCACGACCGACCGCTCTCGCTCCGCGACGTACTGCCACATCACCGAGTGCCACAGCACGGTGACCGTGCCCGGCCGCAGCTGCAGCCTGGCCACCAGCTCCCCGGCACCGACGCGCAGCACCGGCGCCGGCACCCGGCGTGCGACGTCGAGGGCGATGCGCAGCCGGGCGAACCGCACGAGGTCGTCCGGCCACACGTACGACGAGAGCAGCAGCCGGCCGTCGTCGGTGGTGGGGTCGACCGGCGCGACGTCGCCGCCCCACCGGTCGATCACCGGAGGTGCAGCGGCGCCGACGTCGGGCAGCGGGGTGTCCACCACCCGACCCGGGCCGACGGGCAGATGGTCCGCCCGCAGGTTCAGCCCCGCGCTGGCCCCCATCTCGACCAGCCGCACCGGTAGGCCGCCGGTGTGAGCCGCGACCGCCATCAACCCGCCGAGCAGCGGGCCGGCCCGCCCCACCTCGTTGGTCTGCGGGGCCTGGCCCAGGCCGCCCCGCAGGTCGGCGCCGTGCTCCACCAGCACGCGGCCGAGTGCTGGGCCGATCCCGCGGGGGTCCGCCGTGCCGCCGACGCTCGGGTAGAACAGCGCCAGCTCGGGGGCGCGGCGGGACAGGACCAGCCGGTGCACCCCGCCGAGCAGCCGGATGCCGGGGACCTCACGGTCGAGCGTCCGCCGGTCCACGCCCGCCCAGCGGTCGAGCAGGACGGCGGCAGTGCCCCCGGCCGCCACGTCGTCCGCGAGGTGCTCGCACAGCCGGGCGTACAGGGGCGACCCGTGCGCGGCGCAGACTGCGGCCTGGGCCCGGAGGTGGCCGGCGAGCAGCGGCGCCGTCGCTACGACCCGGCGCCCGAGGGCAGGTCGGCGAGGAGCGCCCGCGCGGGGGCGGCCTGCTCGGGCGTGGCGAGCACGGCGTAGCTGCCGGCGACGAGCGACTGCGTGGAGACGAAGTCGCGCCGGCCGCCGGTGAAGGCGTACGAGACCAGGCCGAACACCACGCCGAACAGCGCGCCGTAGAACAGGCCCCACAGCATGAGGGAGAACCACCCCTGCGTGGACGACGCGAACAGCCCGAGCAGCAAGCCGACGAAGAGCCCGAACCAGGCCCCGGAGGCCAGCCCGCCGAGGGCGGCCCGACCCCAGCTCATCCGGCCGAGCACGGTCTCCACCAGCCGCAGGTCCGAACCGACGATGGTCAGGGACTCGACCGGGAACCTCGCGTCGGAGAGATGGTCGACGGCCCGCTGCGCCTCCGCGTACGTCGGGTAGGTGGCGACGACCTCGCCGGACGCGCGCGGGCGCAGCAGACCCTGGTCACCGGGCAGGGGCATCGCGGACCTCCTCGACGTGCGGGACGACGGCGGCACGTCGAGGTGATCCTCGCACTGTCAGGTGCGCAGCTTGTAGTCCTCGAGCAGCCGGCGGCCGATGATCATGCGCTGGATGTCGGCCGTCCCCTCGCCGATGAGGAGCATCGGGGCCTCGCGGTAGAGCCGCTCGATCTCGTACTCCTTGGAGTAGCCGTACCCGCCGTGGATGCGGAACGAGTCCTCGACGACCTCCCGGCAGTACTCGCTGGCGAGGTACTTGGCCATGCCCGCCTCGAGGTCGTTGCGCTCGCCGGAGTCCTTCTTCCGGGCGGCCTTGACCATCATCCCGTGCGCCGCCTCGACCTTGGTGGCCATGTCCGCGAGCCGGAAGAGCACCGCCTGGTGCTCGGCGATGGGCTTGCCGAAGGTGCGGCGCAGCTGGGCGTAGTCGATGCCCAGCTCGAACGCCCGCTGCGCCAGACCGCAGGCCCGCGCCGCGACGTTCACCCGGCCGACCTCGACGCCGTCCATCATCTGGTAGAAGCCCTTGCCCGGCTGGCCGCCCAGCAGCGCCGCCTCCGGCAGCCGGACGCCGTCCATCACCAGCTCGGTGGTGTCGACGCCCTTGTAGCCCATCTTGTCGATCTTGCCGGGGATGGTGAGACCGGGGAGCACCTCGCCGAACCCGGCCGGCTTCTCGATGAGGAACGTCGACATCTTCCGGTAGACCGACGCGCCCTCCTCGGCCTCCTCGTCGGTGCGCACGAGGACGGCGACCAGGGTCGAGGACCCGCCGTTGGTCAGCCACATCTTCTGCCCGGTGAGCACCCACCCGTCGCCGTCCCGGACCGCCTTGGAGGTGATCGCCGCCACGTCGGAGCCGCAGCCCGGCTCGGACATCGAGAACGCCCCGCGGACCTCGCCGGTCGCCATCCGGGGCAGGTAGGCCTGCTTCTGCTCCTCGGTGCCGTGCTGCATGACCATGTAGGCCACGATGAAGTGGGTGTTGATGATGCCGCTGACGCTCATCCAGCCACGGGCGATCTCCTCCACGCACAGGGCGTAGGTGAGCAGCGACTCGCCGAGTCCGCCGTACTCCTCGGGGATCATCAGCCCGAAGATCCCCATCTCCTTCATGCCCTCGACGATGTCCGACGGGTACTCGTCGGCGTGCTCGAGTGCCTGCGCGTTCGGGATGATCTCCTTCTCCACGAACTCCCGGACGGCCTGCAGGATGTCCTGCTGGACGTCGCTGAGTCCCTCGGTCTGCGCCAGCCGGCCCATGGGTGCTCCTTCGCGTGGGATCGGTTACCCGTGAGTATCCCGCGGAGGGCGGCCCGCGCCAGGGCCAGGGGTCCCGTCCTGCGCCGGCGGCCCGCCGATGAAGGGCGCCGTACCGCGGTCTATTCGCCACAAGGGTCCCTTGCTGCCAGAAGGGGCGCTACTCGGCGGGGGCTGCCGGCGGCGCGTCGGGGCCCTGGGATCGGACGACCACGGCCACGCCGGCGAGCAGCAGGGCGGCTGCGGGCAGCACGCCGGCCGGGGGCAGCTGGCCCAGCCACAGTGCCGCGATGACGGCGGCGCCCGGCATCTCGAACAGGATCGCCAGGCTCAGCACCGTCGGCGACGTCGTCCGCAGGATCGCGTTGAAGATCGAGTGGCCCAGCAGCTGGGCTCCCGCGGTCAGCGCGAGCAGCTGCACCCAGGTCTGCGAGGAGTACCCGCCCAGCGGCTGCCCGGCCACGACGCAGGTGAGCAGCAGCAGCACCGCGCAGACGCCGTAGGCCACCGCGGTGTACGTGGTGGTGCTGACGCTGCGCCGCACCTCGGCGCCGACCGACACGTAGGCGGCGGCGAAGAAGCCGCCGACGAGCGCGAGCAGGTCGCCCACGAACGCTTCCGTCGACAGCGTGACGTCCACGCCGGTGATGACGAGCACCCCGCTGAAGGCCAGCGCCATGCCGAGCCAGGCCCGCGACGGGATGTGCTGGCCCCTCGCCCGCGCGATCAGGGCGGCCCACACCGGCTGGACGGCGACCAGCGCGGTCGAGGAGGCCACCGTCGTCATCGTCACCGACGGCACCCAGGTGGCGAAGTGCAGTGCCAGCAGGCCCCCCGCGACAGCGGACAGCCGCCGCTCGCGCCGGCTCAGCCCGGTGAGCTCGTGCCGGCGGCGCAGCGCGACGACCGGCCCGATGGCGAGCACGGCGAAGGCGTTGCGCCAGAACGCGATGGCCAGTGCCGGAGCCGCCGTCGCCGCGATGAGCGGGGCGGAGGTGGAGATCGCCACGACGCCGACCGTCATGAGCCACAGGTCGCGCGTCGGCGGCCGGGCCACGACCCCGGGCAGCGGGTCGCTCACTGGCCGGTCACCCGGCCGGGGCCGGTGGGACGGCGATCCTCCCCTGCGCCACCGGCACCACCCCGCCTGCGACGCGGGCCCGGACGGCCGCCCCGCCGACGGCGTCCACCCGGCAGCGCAGCGTGGACGGGCGACCGAGCTCCACGCCCTGGACGACGGTGAACGCGCTCTCGCCGTCCGCCGCCACCAGCCCCTCCGCGACCGCCCAGACGGCCAGACCGAGCGCCGCCGACCCGGTGGCGGGGTCCTCCGGCACGCCGACGTCCCCGGCGAACATCCGGGCCCGGACCGGGTGGCCGGCCGCCGGCCACTCCACGACGTACACGCCCGTCGCCGCCCCCGCCGGGTGGCTGAAGGCCCGCAGCAGCCCGGGATCCGGCGCGCAGCGGGCCAGCGACCCGGGCCGGACGGCGAGGTGGGCGAAGCCGATCCCGGTGCCCGCCACGCGGGGACGCGGACCGGCGAGGTCGGCCGGCTCCAGGCCGACCGCGGCGAGCAGGGGCGCCGGGTCCACCGGGTGACCACAGGTGGGCGCCGCACCGGTGAGCTCCACCGGCCCGCCACCCGCGGCGACCTCGAGCGTCACGACCCCGGCGCCGCAGGCCTGCCGCACCTGTCCCGCCGGGAGCCGGCCGAGGTGGGCCAGCAGCCACGCCGTCCCCACGCTCGGGTGCCCGGCGAACGGCAGCTCCACCTCAGGGGTGAAGATCCGCACCCGGTAGTCGGCGCCGGCCGCCCGCTCGGCTGCCGACGGCGGCAGCGGGAAGGCGGTCTCCGACAGGTGGAACTCGCGCGCGAGCGCCTGCAGGCCGGCGGTCGGGACGTCGTCCGCGCCGAGGACGACGGCCAGCGGGTTGCCGGCGAACGGACGGTCGGTGAACACGTCGACGACGTGGTAGGTGAGGGGTTCGGCCACGACCGACAGCCTGCCGTACGCGGCCCCCCGCCCGTGGCGGACCGGTAGCCTCGGCCCGTGAGCACGACGACCGGGCGGGTCTTCGTCGGCCGCCTGGCCGGGTCCACCGTCTTCGACCCCAACGGCGACCAGGTCGGCCGGGTGCGCGACGTCGTGACCACGATCCGCTCGGGGGCCGAGCTGCCCCAGGTGCTCGGCCTTGTCGTCGAGGTGCCGATGCGCCGGCGGATCTTCGTGCCGATGTCCAGCGTCACCGCCCTCGAGCCCGGGCAGGTCGTCACGACCGGGCTGGTCAACATGCGCCGGTTCGAGCAGCGCGCCGGCGAGACGCTCGTGCTGGCCGAGGTGCTGGACCGGCGCGTCGACCTGGTGCCCTCCCGGGAGCGGGTGGGCGTCGTCGACGTCGCGATGGAGCAGAGCCGCCGGGGCGACTGGGAGATCACCCACCTGACCCTGCGCAAGGGCGGCGGTGGCGCGTTCCGCCGGCGCGGCGAGGTCGTCGTCGCCGCCTGGGCCCAGGTCAGCGGCCTGGCCGAGGAGGAACCCAACCAGGACACCACGAGCATCGTCGCCAGCCTGGGCCGGATGCACGCGGCGGACCTGGCCAGCGCCCTGCAGGACCTGTCCCCGAAGCGCCGGGCGGAGGTGGCGGCGGCCCTCGACGACGAGCAGCTCGCCGACGTGCTCGAGGAGCTCGGGGAGGACGTCCAGATCGAGATCCTCGGCGCCCTGGCCCAGGAGCGCGCCGCCGACGTCCTCGAGGCGATGGCCCCGGACGACGCCGCTGACCTGCTCGGCGAGCTGCCGCCCCGGCAGGCCGAGGAGCTGCTCGAGCTGATGGAGCCCGACGACGCCGAGGACGTGCGCCGGCTGCTCGTCTACGACGAGTACACCGCCGGCGGCATGATGAACCCCGAGCCGGTGGTGCTGCCGCCGGAGGCCACGGTCGCGGAGGCCCTGGCCCGGGTGAGCCACGCCGAGCTGTCGCCGACGCTGGCCGCGCAGGTCTACGTGTGCGCGCCCCCGCTGGAGACGCCGACGGGCCGCTTCATCGGGGTCGCACACATCCAGCGGCTGCTGCGCGAGCCGCCGTCCGCGATCGTGTCCCACATCTGCGACACCGGTCTCGAGCCGGTCCCGCCGGAGACCGAGCTGCCGCAGGTGACCACCTACCTGGCGACCTACAACCTCGTCGCCCTGCCGGTGGTCGACGAGGCCGGGCACCTGCTCGGCACGGTCACCGTCGACGACGTCCTCGACCACCTGCTCCCCGACGACTGGCGAGAGCGCGACGCGGACGAGACCGACGACGAGCCCGCCGACGTCTGACCGGCGCGGGAGCCGTCAAGCCGACGGTCGGGCACGCCGATCGAAGAGGGTGACCTCCGCGACCGATGCCGGCCTGCCCACGACACCGGTGGCCGAGCAGGCCCTGCGCCGCCGCCTCGGCGCGACCCTCGTGGCGCAGGGCGCCCTCACCGAGGCGGAGCTGCGCCGGGTGCTCGCCGCCCAGCACGACGACGGCGACGGGACCGGCCGGCGGCGGCGCCTCGGGCGGATCCTCCTCGACGAGGGCCTGGTCACCGAGCACCAGCTGGCCGCGGCCCTCGGTGAGCTGCTTGGCCGGGAGGTCGTGGACGCCACGAGCGTGCCGGTCGACCCCGCATGGGCGGAGCGGGTGCCGCGCGGCATCGCGCTGCGCGCCCAGGCGCTGCCGCTCGGCCCCGGCCCGGACGGCCTGCGCGTCGCCGTGGCCGACCCGACCGACGTCGTCGCCCTGGACGACGTCCGCCGGCTCACCGGCGAGCAGCGCCTCGACGTCGTCGTGACCACCCCGACCCAGCTGCACGAGCTCATCGACCGGGTGTGGCGGCTGGCCCCCGGCGCCGACATCGAGGGGCTCGCGGTGGCCGAGCCCGCACCCAGCGAGGAGGAGGAGGTCGCCGACGCGCCCACCGTGCGCATGGTCGACGCCATCCTCGCCGAGGCGGTCCGGGTGGGGGCGAGCGACGTCCACGTGGAGCAGCAGCGCGACGCCGTGCGGATCCGGCTGCGCGTCGACGGCGTGCTGCGCGAGCTCGTCGCCCTGCCCCGGGGGGTGGGCCGGTCGCTGACCGCCCGGCTGAAGGTCGTGGCGGGGATGGACATCGCCGAGCGCCGGGTCCCCCAGGACGGCCGGATCCGGCTCTCCGTCGAGGGCGCCCTCGTCGACGCCCGGGTGAGCAGCCTCCCGGCGATCCACGGGGAGAAGGTCGTCGTCCGGCTGCTGCCGGCGGCCGCGACCGTGCAGCGGCTCGCCGACCTCGGGCTGGCGGACGACCAGCGGACGGCGCTGGTCCGGGCGCTGGAGGCCCCGCAGGGGCTCGTCCTCATCACCGGCCCGACCGGCTCCGGGAAGACCAGCACGCTGTACGCCGCGATCAACGAGACGCTCACGCCGGAGCGCAACATCGTCACGCTCGAGGACCCGGTCGAGATCGAGCTGCCGGGGATCACCCAGGTGCCGATCGACGACCGGGCGGGGATGACCTTCGCCCGGGGGCTGCGCGCGCTGCTCCGCCAGGACCCCGATGTCGTCCTCGTCGGGGAGGTCAGGGACGTCGAGACCGCCGAGCTCGCCCTGCGGGCCGCCCTCACCGGCCACCTCGTGCTCACCACCTTGCACACCAACGACGCCGTCGCCGCGCTGCCCCGGCTGGTCGACATGGGGGTCCCGCCGTACCTCGTGGCGTCCGCGCTCAGCCTCGTCGTGGGGCAGCGCCTGGTACGCACGCCCTGCCCGCGCTGCCGGGTCCCCTACCAGCCCGAGCCGGAGGTGCTGGCCGCGCTCGACCTCACCTCCGACGACCTCGCCGCCGCGGGCGCGCAGCCGACCCGCGGGGCCGGGTGTGCGACCTGCGGCCACACCGGCTACGCCGGACGGCACGGGCTGTTCGAGGTGCTCGAGGTGGGCACCGCGCTGCGCCGGCAGATCCTGGCCACGCCGTCGGAGGCCGAGCTGGCCGACGCCGCGCGGACGCAGGGCTTCCATACCCTGCGCGAGCAGGGCCTCGCCCTCGCCTGCGCCGGCGGCACGACGTTCGAGGAGGTGCTGCGCGTCACCCGGGTCGGGCTGTGATCCGCCGGGGTGGCGGCCCGCCCGGCGGGCCGTAGCATCGACGTCATGCCCCTCCCTACGATCGAGCAGGTCACGGCCGCCCTGGATGCCGTCGAGGACCCGGAGATCCACCGCCCCATCACCGACCTGGGGATGGTCAAGTCGATCGACGTCGCCGACGACGGCACGGTCGAGGTCGCCGTCTGGCTGACCGTCGCCGGGTGCCCCATGCGGGAGACGATCACCTCGCGGGTCGACACCGCCGTGCGCGCCGTCCCGGGCGTCACCGACGTCCGGGTGGTGCTGGACGTCATGGCCGACGAGCAGCGCCAGGCGCTGGCGGCCCGGCTGCGGGGCGGCCAGGCGGAGCGCGAGATCCCGTTCGCCCGGCCGGGGTCGCTGACGAAGGTGTTCGCGGTCGCCTCCGGCAAGGGCGGCGTCGGCAAGTCGTCGGTGACGGTCAACCTGGCCGCCGCGATGGCCGCGAACGGCTTGGCGGTGGGGGTCGTCGACGCCGACATCTACGGGCACTCCGTGCCGCGCATGCTGGGGGTCGGCGACCGGCCCACCCAGGTCGAGAACATGATCATGCCGCCGTCGGCCCACGGGGTCCGGGTCATCTCGATCGGCATGTTCACGACGGGCAACACCCCCGTGGTCTGGCGCGGCCCCATGCTGCACCGGGCGCTGCAGCAGTTCCTGGCCGACGTGTGGTGGGGGGACCTCGACGTGCTCCTGCTCGACCTGCCGCCGGGGACCGGAGACATCGCCATCTCGGTGGCCCAGCTGGTCCCCAGCGCCGAGATCCTCGTCGTCACGACCCCCCAGGCGGCCTCCGCCGAGGTCGCCGAACGAGCCGGCACCATCGCGCTGCAGACCCACCAGCGGCTGGCCGGCGTGATCGAGAACATGTCGTGGCTGGCGCTGCCGGACGGCTCCCGGATGGAGGTCTTCGGCGCGGGCGGCGGGGCGGCCGTGGCCGAGGCGCTGACCCGGTCGGTCGGCGCCGAGGTCCCGCTCCTCGGGCAGGTCCCGCTCGACACGGCGCTGCGCGAGGGCGCCGACACGGGCCGGCCGCTGGTGCTGACCGACCCCGGTTCCCCGGCGGCCGTCGTCCTCAGGCGGGTCGCCGAGCGGCTGGCCGGACGCCCGCGCGGGCTCGCCGGGATGTCCCTCGGTCTCGCCCCCGCCGGCCGGACCTGACCCGGCTACGTCGCGTCGGGGTCGAACGCCGGGGGCGCCGCAGCCCCCCGGTCGGCGTCGCGGTGGTCCGCACCGGCGACGTCGCGGCCGTTGTCACGGTCGGCGTCACGGTCGGCGTCACGGTCGGCGTCCAGGAGGGTTCGGGTCACCGCCCGGCGCGGGTTGAGGTCGGTCAGGTCGAGCTCGCCCAGCTCGGGGCCGACCACGTCGGTGATCTCCTTCCGGACGCCCGCCGCCATGCCGCGGACCTGCCGCAGCGCGCGGGCCGCCTGCGCCGCCATGCCGGGCAGCCGGTCCGGGCCGAAGACGAACAGCGCGGCGACGACGATC
This sequence comes from Actinomycetes bacterium, assembly GCA_025455945.1. Lineage (GTDB taxonomy): Bacteria > Actinomycetota > Actinomycetes > Prado026 > Prado026 > Prado026. Next base: position 1,537 of record JALOLN010000011.1, on the reverse strand, counting down.
AGGACGAACTCGCCGAAGCCGATGTCGAACACCCGCCCAGGGTAGACGGCGCCGCGACCGGGCGGCCCGCCCGTGCGGCGGCTCAGCCCTCGGCGGAGCCCAGCGTGACCGTGGCCTGTCCCTCCTGGCCGTCCCGCTCGTAGGTGATCTCGATGGTGTCCCCCGGGGCCCGGCGGCGGATCTCGACGATGAGGTCGTCGGCCTGCGACACCGGCTGGCCGTCGATGCTGGTGACCACGTCCCCCGCCTGCAGGCCGGCGGCGTCCGCGGGGCCGCCGTCGACGACCGCGGCGAGCCGGATGCCGTCGCCGGCGAACTGCGCGTCGAGGTTGGCTCCGATGATCGGGTAGGTCGCCACGCCGTCCTGGATGAGCTCCTCGGCGACCCGTCGCGCCTGGTTGATCGGGATCGAGAACCCGAGGCCGATGGAGCCGCTCTGGCCGAGCCCCCCGGACAGGGTGGCGATCGCCGAGTTCACCCCGATCACCTTCGCCTGGCCGTCGACGAGGGGTCCGCCGGAGTTGCCCGGGTTGATCGCGGCGTCGGTCTGCAGCGCGCTGATGTACGACCGCTCGGTGCCGTCGTCCCGGCCGGTGGTCACCGGGCGGTTCTTGGCGCTGATGATGCCGCTGGTGACCGTACCGGCGAGCCCCAGGGGCGAGCCGACCGCGATCGCGCTGTCGCCGACGACGACCGCGTCGGAGTCGCCGAGCACCGCCACCGGCAGACCGGTGCGGTCGACCTTGAGCACGGCCAGGTCGTAGGACGGCGAGCGGCCCACGATCTGCGCCGCAGCCAGGGAGCCGTCGTTGAACTGCACGGCGATCTCGCCCCCGCCGGCGGCGTCGGTCACCACGTGGTTGTTGGTGAGGACGTAGCCGTCGGACCTGATGACGAAGCCGGACCCCGTGCCACCGCCGGCCCCCGTGCTCACCTCGATGGACACGACCGTGGGCAGAACCCGTTGAGCGATGCCCGCCACCGAGTCCGCCGGCCGGGAGAGCGAGCCGGTGGGGACGGCGCCGAGGCTGGCCCCCGTGTCGGTGAGCTGGTCGTCGTCCCGGGAGGCGTACCAGGCGCCGGCCAGCCCGCCCAGCAGCGCCGCGACCACCGTGAGGAGGACGGCGCCGGCGACCACAGCGCCGACCCGCCGGCGCGGTGGCTGCAGCGGCCGGCCGAGGGTGTCCGGGGCGGCCGGGAACACCAGCGGCGCGGTGTCCTCCGCCGGCCGGCCGGCAGCACCCGCGTCGGGACCGGCCGGCGGCCCCCAGGGGTCGGCCGGCGGCCGCTGCGTCCACGACGCGAACGGGTCCGGCGGAGGGGTCGGGGTGGTCACGCGGGCTCCTCGGTCAGCGGGAGGGGTCGAGCCAGGAGATCACACGGGAGGCACCCCGCTCCAGGCGGAGCAGCAGGGGGGCGGGGTCGGGCTCGTGCGGCAGCGCGGCCACGACGTCCTCGAGGGTGCCGGCCGGCGCGTCCGAGACGACGGTGTACACGGTGCCCGCGGCCGACCAGACGACCTGGTCCGGCAGCCCGG
>JALOLN010000097.1 GCA_025455945.1 Actinomycetes bacterium | reverse complement strand
ACCCTCGGCGGGGCCCGCGCCCTCGGCCTGGACGACGTGGGCGTGCTCCGCCCGGGGGCCCGCGCCGACCTCGCGGTCTTCGCCGTGCCGACGGACGGCGACCCCTTCTCCGCCCTGGTGGACCACGGGGCGGGGGAGTGCGTCGCGACCGTTCTCGAGGGGCGGCTGGCCCACCGCCGGTGAGAGGATGCCGCGTGTGACCCGTGCCCAGCTCGACAAGCAGCCGCACGAGGTGGCCGCGATGTTCGACGGGGTCGCGGAGCGCTACGACCTCACCAACGACGTGCTCTCCCTCGGCCGGACCAGGGCCTGGCGCGCCGCGGTGCTGCGGGCCGTCGACCCGCGACCCGGGCAGTGGGTCCTCGACCTCGCCGCCGGCACGGGCACGTCGTCGGTGCCCTTCGCCGCAGCAGGGGCCCACGTCGTCCCGTGCGACTTCTCCCTCGGGATGCTGCGCGTCGGCAAGCGCCGCCAGCCCGGGCTGGACTTCGTCGCCGGTGACGCCCTGCGGCTGCCGTTCGCGGCGGGGTCGTTCGACGCGGTCACGGTGTCGTTCGGGCTGCGCAACGTCCACCAGACCAGGGGCGCCCTCGAGGAGCTGCTGCGGGTGACCCGGCCGGGCGGCCGGCTGGTGGTGTGCGAGTTCTCCCACCCCACCTGGGCACCGTTGCGCACCGTCTACGTGGAGTACCTCATGCGCGCGCTGCCCGGCATCGCCCGGCGCGTGAGCAGCAACCCGGACGCCTACGTCTACCTGGCGGAGTCGATCCGGGCCTGGCCCGACCAGCCCGGGCTGGCTGCGGAGCTCGCCGCCGCCGGCTGGCGACAGGTGGCCTGGCGTGACCTCACCGGCGGCATCGTCTCGCTGCACCGCGGCGTCGCCCCGATCGTCCCCCCCACCCCGAGGGAGTCCACTCCGTGAGCCCGACCGCCACCCCCGCCCGGGGCGTCCGCGACGCCGACGTCATCGTCGTCGGCGCCGGACCGTCCGGCTCCACCACCGCCTTCCACCTGGCCCGGGCCGGGCTCGACGTGCTGCTGCTCGAGAAGACCGCCTTCCCCCGCGAGAAGGTGTGCGGCGACGGGCTGACCCCCCGGGCGGTGCGGGCGCTGGTGGCGATGGGCGTCGACGTGTCGACCGAGGCCGGCTGGCTGCACAACAAGGGCCTGCGGATCATGGGCGGCGGGCACCAGCTGCAGCTGCCCTGGCCGGAGCTCACCGAGTTCCCGTCGTACGGGCTGGTCCGCCGTCGGCAGGACTTCGACGAGACCCTGGCCCGGACCGCCCAGCAGGCCGGTGCGCGGCTGCAGGAGCGCACCGCGGTGACCGGCCCGCTCCTCGCCGAGCGCTCCGGCCGGGTGGTGGGGGTGACCGCGAGGACCGTCGACGATGGCGGCCGCCGCGGACCCGAGGTGACCTACCGCGCCCCGCTTGTCGTGGCGGCCGACGGCAACTCCTCCCGGCTGTCGCTGGCCGTGGGGCTGCGCCCCCGCGACGACCGGCCGATGGGTGTGGCGGTGCGCACCTACTACCGCAGTCCCCGGCACGAAGACGACTGGCTGGAGTCCTGGCTGGAGCTGTGGGACGGCGAGAAGCTGCTGCCCGGCTACGGCTGGGTCTTCGGGATGGGCGACGGGACCTCCAACGTGGGCCTGGGCATCCTCAACACCAGCGCCGCGTTCCAGAACGTCGACTACCGGGTGCTGCTGAAGAGCTGGCTGGACCAGACCCCCGAGGAGTGGGGCTACCGCGATGAGAACATGACGCAGCCGGTACGTGGGGCGGCCCTGCCGATGGGGTTCAACCGGCAGCCGCACTACCGGGACGGGCTGGTGCTCGTCGGGGACGCCGGTGGCATGGTCAACCCCTTCAACGGGGAGGGGATCGCCTACGCGATGGAGTCCGGCCAGCTCGCCGCCGAGGTGCTCGTGCAGGCGCTGGCCCGGCCGACCGCCGCCGAGCGGGAGCGGGTGCTGGAGTCCTACCCGCGCCTGCTCAAGGACACCTACGGCGGCTACTACACGCTGGGCCGGATGTTCGTCCGGCTCATCGGGCACCCCGCCGTCATGCGGGTGGCGACGCAGCGCGGGCTGCCGCACCCCACCCTGATGCGGTTCACGATGAAGCTGCTGGCCAACCTCACCGACCCCCGGGACGGCGACGCGATGGACCGCGTCATCAACGGCCTGACCCGGATCGTGCCGGCCGCGTGAGCATCGGATCAGTAGGCGGACCTGCAGGGCAGCAGCGGGGGCCGCGGACCTAGGATGGGGAAGCCCGGCCGCCTGATGGATCGGCACGACGGAGAGGGGAGCCACCCATGAACGCGTCGGTGCCGATCATCGTGCTCGGACTCATCGCGGCGGGCTTCGCGGTGTTCTCGGTGGTCGCCGGCACGCTCGCCGGCCCCCGGCGCTACAACCGGGCCAAGCTGGACGCCTACGAGTGCGGCATCGAGCCGACCCCCCAGCCGATCGGGGGCGGGCGCTTCCCGGTCAAGTACTACCTGACCGCCATGCTGTTCATCATCTTCGACATCGAGATCGTCTTCCTCTATCCCTGGGCGGTCGCCTTCGACCAGCTGGGCGCGTTCGGGCTGGTCGAGATGGTGCTGTTCATCGGCACCCTCGGCGCCGCGTACGCCTATGTCTGGCGCCGCGGCGGGCTCGAGTGGGACTGAGTGGGTCACCGATACCGGAACCGGAGCTGACCGATGGGGCTTGAGGAGAAGCTGCCGAGCGGCGTCCTGCTGACGACGGTCGAGCAGGTTGTGGGCTACGCGCGCAAGAGCTCGCTGTGGCCCGCGACCTTCGGCCTCGCCTGCTGCGCCATCGAGATGATGGCGACCGGTGCCGGCCGCTACGACCTGGCCCGTTTCGGGATGGAGGTCTTCCGGGCCTCCCCGCGGCAGGCCGACCTGATGATCGTCGCCGGCCGGGTGAGCCAGAAGATGGCGCCGGTGCTGCGCCAGATCTACGACCAGATGGCCGAGCCCAAGTGGGTGCTCGCCATGGGGGCCTGCGCGTCCTCCGGCGGCATGTTCAACAACTACGCGATCGTCCAGGGCGTCGACCACGTCGTCCCCGTCGACATGTACCTGCCGGGGTGCCCGCCCCGCCCCGAGATGCTCCTGGACGCCATCTTGAAGATCCACGACCAGGTGCAGCAGAGCAAGCTCGGCGCGCAGCGCGTCGCGCTCGAGGGCGAGCTCGAGGCGGCCGCCCTGACCGCGGCGCCGACCTCCGAGCTGAAGGGGCTGCTGCGGTGAGCGAGGTGCGGCCGCCGGCGGGCGGCGACGCCACGGTCGAGCCGGCCGTGCCGACCGGGCCGGTCACCGAGGTGGTCGGTCGGCGGCAGGGCATGTTCGGGGTCCGGGGCCCCGGGGACACCTCCGGGTACGGCGGCCTGGTCCGCACGGTCACCCGCCCCTTCGCCAGTCCCCGCCCGTACGGCGGGTGGTTCGACGCGGTCGCGGACCGGCTCGCGCAGGTGCTCCCCGACATGGACGCCGCGGTGGAGTCCGTCGTCGTGGACCGGGGCGAGCTCACCTTCCATGTGCGGCGCGAGCACCTCCTCACGTTCATGCAGACCCTGCGGGACGACCCCGAGCTCCGCTTCGAGATGTGCCTCGGGGTCGACGGCGTGCACCTGCCCGACCAGGAGGGTCGCGAGCTGCACGCCGTCTACCCGCTGCTCAGCTACACCCACAACCGCCGGCTGCGGGTCGAGGTGGCGGTGCCGGACACCGACCCGCACGTGCCCTCCGTCGTGACGGTCTACCCGGGGAACGACTGGCACGAGCGCGAGACGTACGACTTCTTCGGCATCGTCTTCGACGGCCACCCGGCCCTGACCCGGATCCTCATGCCGGACGACTGGCCCGGCCACCCCCAGCGCAAGGACTACCCCCTGGGCGGCATCCCGGTGGAGTACAAGGGCGCCGAGATCCCGCCGCCCGACGAGCGGAGGTCGTACAGCTGATGGCCGGCACCGACGACGTCACGTACACGGGGGGCGACAGCTACGCGGGGGCCCGGGAGACGACCGAGGGCACCGTCTACACCGTGACGGGGCAGGACTGGGACTCCGTCGTCCAGGGTGTCGCGGCCTCCGACGAGGAGCGCGTCGTCGTCAACATGGGTCCGCAGCACCCCTCGACCCACGGGGTGCTGCGGCTGATCCTCGAGCTGGACGGCGAGACGGTCACCGAGACCCGGGTGGGGGTCGGCTACCTGCACACCGGGATCGAGAAGAACCTCGAGTACCGCTCCTGGACCCAGGGCGTCACGTTCGTCACCCGGATGGACTACCTGTCGCCGTTCTTCAACGAGACCGCCTACTGCCTGGCGGTGGAGAAGCTGCTGGGGATCACCGAGCAGGTCCCCGAGCGGGCCACCGTCATCCGGGTCATGCTCATGGAGCTCAACCGGATCTCCTCCCACCTGGTCGCGCTGGCCACCGGTGGCATGGAGCTCGGCGCGCTCACAGCGATGATCTTCGGCTTCCGCGAGCGCGAGCTCGTGCTCGACGTCTTCGAGCTGGTCACCGGCCTGCGGATGAACCACGCCTACGTGCGGCCGGGCGGGGTGGCCCAGGACCTCCCCCCGGGAGCGGTCGACAAGATCGCCGAGACCGTGACGCAGCTGCGCAGGAACTTCAAGGACACCGCCGACCTGCTCGAGGGCAACGGGATCTTCATGGCCCGGACCGAGGGGATCGGCTACCTCGACCTGGCCGGCTGCATGGCGCTCGGGATCACCGGCCCCGTCCTGCGGTCGACCGGCCTCCCCTGGGACCTGCGCAAGACCCAGCCCTACTGCGGCTACGAGACCTACGAGTTCGACGTCGTCACGCAGACCACGTGCGACTCCTACGGGCGGTTCCTCATCCGGCTGCGGGAGATGGGGGAGTCGCTGAAGATCGTCGAGCAGTGCCTGGACCGCCTGCAGCCCGGCCCGGTCATGGTCGAGGACAAGAAGATCGCCTGGCCGGCCCAGCTCGCGATCGGCTCCGACGGCATGGGCAACTCCCTCGACCACATCCGGCACATCATGGGCGAGTCGATGGAGGCCCTGATCCACCACTTCAAGCTCGTCACCGAGGGCTTCCACGTCCCGGCCGGGCAGGTGTACCAGGCGGTGGAGTCCCCCCGCGGGGAGCTCGGCGTCCACGTGGTCTCCGACGGCGGGACCCGGCCCTACCGGGTGCACTTCCGTGACCCGTCCTTCACGAACCTGCAGGCCACCGCGGCCATGTGCGAGGGCGGCCAGGTCGCCGACGTCATCGCCGCCGTGGCCTCGATCGATCCCGTCATGGGTGGAGTGGACCGCTGAGATGGCCCTGACCGAGAGCACGCGCGAGGAGATGCGCGCGATCATCGCGCGCTACCCCAAGCCCCGCTCGGCGCTGCTGCCGATGCTGCACCTGGTGCAGGCCGAGGAGGGCCACGTCACTCCCGAGGGCGTGGCGCTGTGCGCGGAGCTGCTCGACCTGACGACCGCCGAGGTCGCCGCGGTCGTCACCTTCTACTCGATGTACAAGCGCCGCCCGGTCGGCGACTACCACGTAGGGGTGTGCACCAACACGCTGTGCGCCGTCCTGGGCGGGGACGCCATCTTCGCCGCGCTCAAGGAGCACCTCGACGTCGGCAACGACGAGACCACCGCCGACGGCACGATCACGCTGGAGCACGTCGAGTGCAACGCGGCCTGCGACTACGCGCCGGTGCTGATGGTCAACTGGGAGTTCTTCGACAACCAGACCGTCGAGAGCGCCAAGGAGCTCGTCGACCGGCTCCGCGCCGGCCAGGAGGTCACCTCCACCCGCGGGCCACGGGTGCGCACCTTCCGTGAGGTCGAGCGGGTGCTCGCCGGGTTCCCCGACGGCTTGGCCGGCGAGGGCCCGGCGGCCGGTCCGGCCAGTCTCGCCGGCCTCTCGCTGGCCCGGCAGCGGGGCGACACGGCGGCCACCGCACCGGTCGACACCCCGCCCGCGGCGAAGGAGGCGTGACGGTGCAGCTCACCCCCGTCCTGTCCGCCCACTGGGACGAGCCGGACTCGTTCACCCTCGACGGCTACCGCCGGCAGGGCGGCTACGGCGCCCTGCCGAAGGCGCTCGGCCGGCCCCCCGACGAGATCGTCCAGCTGGTCAAGGACTCCGGTCTACGCGGCCGGGGCGGCGCAGGATTCCCCACCGGCATGAAGTGGGGCTTCATCCCGCAGGGCGACGGCAAGCCGCACTACCTCGTCGTCAACGCCGACGAGTCCGAGCCGGGGACCTGCAAGGACACCCCGCTGCTCATGGCGAACCCGCACGTCCTCGTCGAGGGCATCGTCATCGCCTCGTACGCGATCCGCGCCAGCCACGCGTTCATCTACATCCGCGGCGAGATCGTCCACGTCCTGCGCCGGGTGCAGGCCGCGGTCGCCGAGGCCTACGCCGCGGGGTTCCTGGGCAAAGACATCCTCGGCTCCGGGTTCGACCTCGAGCTCACGGTCCACGCCGGCGCCGGGGCCTATATCTGCGGGGAGGAGACGGCGCTGCTCGACTCGCTGGAGGGCCGGCGTGGCCAGCCCCGGCTGCGGCCGCCGTTCCCGGCCATCGCCGGGCTGTACGCCTGCCCCACCGTCGTCAACAACGTCGAGTCCATCGCCAGCGTCCCCGCGATCGTCGAGCACGGTGCGGAGTGGTTCAGGGCCATGGGCACCGAGAAGTCGGCCGGCTTCACCCTGTACTCGTTGTCCGGCCACGTGGTCCGGCCGGGCCAGTACGAGGCCCCGCTCGGCGTCACGCTGCGCGAGCTGCTCGACCTCGCCGGCGGTGTCCGCGAGGGCCACGAGCTGAAGTTCTGGACGCCGGGGGGCTCCTCCACGCCGCTGCTCACCGCCGCGCACCTCGACGTCCCGCTGGACTACGAGGGCGTCGGCGCCGCCGGGTCGATGCTCGGCACCAAGGCGCTGCAGATCTTCGACGAGACCACGTGCGTCGTCCGCGCCGTGCTGCGCTGGACCGAGTTCTACAAGCACGAGTCGTGCGGCAAGTGCACGCCGTGCCGCGAGGGCACCTACTGGCTGGTCCAGGTGCTCGACCGGCTGGAGCGGGGCGAGGGGACCGAGGCCGACCTCGACACCCTGCTCGACCTGTCCGACAACATCCTGGGCCGGGCCTTCTGCGCCCTCGGGGACGGCGCCACCAGCCCGATCACCTCCTCGATCCAGTACTTCCGCGAGGAGTACCTGGCTCATCTCGAGGGGCGCGGGTGCCCCTTCGACCCCGTGGCCGCCACCGTCTTCGCCGGAGCGCACGCGTCATGACCGCCTCGACCACCAGCCCGGCCCCCGGCG